>JBGQHD010000072.1:0-11078 GCA_041497795.1 Planctomycetia bacterium | reverse complement strand
TGTGCGTCGAGCCAGGGCGGCCTCGCTGGGATGAGCCGCTGGCCCTTGGCCCGCCGCTTTTGCGCATTCGCAGGCGCCAGGCGCAGATACGCCCCCCAGCCGTCCTGGGGCGACGAGACCCAATACCACTCGAGCTCGCCCTCGCCTTCGACTTTGCCCTCGACTTCGACTTTGCTCTCGACCTCGTTGACAGGAGCGGGCATCGGATCGTTGGCCGGCTGGCAATCCACAAGGCGACCTTGTTGAAGACAAACCAATTGCGAGCAGAGTGGGGCGAGTTGCGCGGCTTGGGTCCCGGCGAGGACGACCGTGCGTCCCGCGGCCCGGCGCGACGCAATCTCGCGGCACACGTCGTCGGCCAACAGGGGATCGCCGATCGGCATGTCGTCCAAGAGGAGCACCTGCGGATCGGATCGGACGGCCAGGGCCCAGGCCAATCGCCAGTAGGCTTCGCGGGGGACCGCCCCCAGCGGCGTCTTGAGGGCGGTATCCAAGTCCGCGTACTCCGCCACCGCGGCCAGGTTTTGCCGCAGCCAATCTCGACCGAGGCGCAGCCGGGTCGCCGTCAGGAGGATGTTCTCGCGGACCGAAAGTTGGCGATGGCAAGCGCCTTCGGTCAGGGCGAAGACGCCGGCCGCGCGGCCGACGACGGAGACACGGCCGCGAGTCGGTCGTTCCAGGCCGGCCAGAATTCGCAGCAGCGTCGTCTTGCCCGAGCCTCTCTCTCCGCAGATTCCCAGCACCGTGCCCGCGCCGATGTTCAGCGAGATATCCACCAGCGCCGGTCGCCACACGGCCCCATCCGTCGCGGCGTCGGGGCCACACGGCCGGGCGAACACGCGCCTGAGCAGCCCCAGCAGCCGCGAGAGCCGCTCCTGCCGAGAGAACACGGGCGGAAGAGGAGCCGGATAGTGCTTCTCGACGTGATCCAGAGCGACATGATCCAGAACGATGCCATCGCCGCCTATTGTGTCCACCTGGCCGTTCCTTGGCATCAGCGCTGGTCCCGCCCTGCGGCGATTGGGGCGTGTCGAAGTCAGGGCGACGGCGTTGCAGTCGAAGCTGGCTCGGCAACCGGACCCGCCCCCAACGGGCTGCGTAGTCAAACGAGGGCCGTCCTCCGCGTCAACGCCAGTCGCCGGGCCGCGTGCAAGCTGCCGGTAGGTCCGGCTTGCCGAGCCGGACTGGTCCCGCCCGGCAGGCGGGACCTACTACGGCCGTCGCGGTCATCGACGGCGTCGTTACCGAAAGAAGTACATCCTCGGCTCCGCCCGTTGGTCCGTGACGCGGCCAGCATTCACGGGCTGGGCGCCGCGGAGCCGGCCCGGCGGCTTGGGGAGCTGCGGCGAAATGGGCTTATCGGTCGTGAACTGCCCCACGTTCTCGGCGGCGTCCCGGACTTCCAGCCGCAGGAACACTTCGTCGGGCAGGCTCTCGGGCATTTGCCACGTGTAGCTGCCCGTGTTTTCCAGGCCGGCGGCGATGGTCCGCCAGGGGCCGCTGGGGCTGTGGCTCCAGCGCAGCGTCACCGGCCGCTCGGCCAGACGGCGGTCGCTGGCCTCCCAGGCGACGACCAGATCGCCGCTGCGTGGCCCGGCCATTTGATCGACGCGCGTCAGATGACACTTGGGCTCGGTCTCATCGACCTCGATGAGCAGCTCCGGCGGCTGGCCCGTGGCCGGCGGCAGCTCCAGCGGCCCATTTTGCCGGTGGACCAGCAACCGGAAGCCGTAGACTCCGTCGGCTTCGACTTTGACCGCCACCGGGCTGCGACGGTCGTCGTCTGACGCCACCTTCCGCCAGTTTTGCCCGCCGTCGGTCGTGCCCCACAGCTCCACGGCGCGCACGTCGGTCGGAGAGACCGTGCCCAGATCGTAGCTCACTTCCATCAGGCGGGAATTGATCAACCAAGCCGGGCGCACGGCCCGCGCCGCGGAGGCGGTCCCCAGGGCGGCGCCGGTTGCCGCCGGCGCGAACGGGTTCGAGATGCTGCCTCGACCTGGCTGGCCGGGTGTCGCGGCCGACGACGCGGAGCTTCCGCCGGAGCCCAGCGGCGTGCTCGCGGCATCGATGCGCGACGGGAAAGGCGAAGCGTTCGCGCCGACCGCCGGCCAGGGCGAAGCCGAGCCGCCGGCCCGAGGCGTTGAGGGTTCCTTTCGCGCGGTGAAGGGATCGACGGGCGCAGCTCCAGTCGCTGATCCCGACCCGCCGGACGGGCCTGCGGAAGAATCGCTGGGCGACGCCGCGCCCAGGTCCCAAGACCGCGGCTTGGCCGGCGTCTGCGCGCCTTCAGGCGGCCAAGGGGTGGATTTCGCCGGCTCAGTCTGCCACGGCAGATCGAGTGGTGCACGGGGTGTGGCGGCTCCTTGCGAGGTGGTGCCAGCCGGCGCGGCAGCGACGCCCGGCGCGACGGCGGTCGGCTGTCCGCCCGGTGGAGCTGGTTGCGCGGGGCTGGCGCCTGCCGGGGCGGCCCCGATGCCCGCGACTGGGGTGCTCGGCGTCGCGCCGGTCTCGACCGTGTGAATCGCCACGTTGCCGGCCGCGTCGGCGATTTCGACCTGCACCTCGACCGGCGTGGCCGATTTCCAGGTGATCGTGTCGGCGTAGCTGCCACGCGCATCGGCCAGGGGCGGAGTGACCGCGAGCGGCTGCCACGGCTCGTTGGTGCCGCTGCGGCGGTATTGGATCTTGAACGACTGCGGGTTGAGATTGGCGTCGGTGGCGTCCCAGCGGGCCGTCACGTCGCCGTCCACGCCGCGCCAGGCGTTCAAGCGGAGCTGCGGCCGCGTGGTATCGACCAGCACCCGCAGCTCGGCCAGCGGCGGACCCGGCGGGCGAACCCGGCCGGCGGCGTCCTTGGTCTTCACGCAGAACCAATACTCGCCGTCGCCCGGCGCATTGAAGGCGATCTTCCCCGCCTCGGGCAGCGCCGACCCGGCATGCTGCCACTGCAGCCCCCGGTTCGCGGAGACCATGAGCTGCACTTCGACCGGCCGGTCATTGGGGTTCGACGTGGCCCCGATCCGGAAGGGGATGGTAAGGGCCGTGCGACGCGAGGGGACGGGGCGGGGCTCGGCCGCGGGGGCTTGCCCCATCGCCCGGCGAGCAAGGACACACGGAGCGGCGGCCGCAGCCAGGGTCATGACGATCGCTGCCACAACGGCCGTACGCATCGGCGAATCCATGGGCTAGCACTGGGGTTGAATCGAGCGGGGCACGTGCGCCGCCAGCGCGCACGGTCCCCCTTCGTCGCTATCGTCCGGCGGCGCAGCGCGGCTTGAAAGCATTCAGCCGACAGGCTTGCCTGACCGCCATCACGCCACCCGTGCCAGGAAGTCTAGTCACACACTCGTCCGGTTTTTGCTTGCGGCGCCCCAGGGCAAGCGATAGCGTGAGAGCGTCATTGTCCGCGAGGTTTCGCCCACCATCCGCACCCGCCCTTTTACAAGGAGGAAGTCATGCGCAGCGTCCGTCGTGTCCTCGCCCTGTCGCTCTTGGCCGGATTGCTCGTCGCCACAGCCGATGTCGCTATGGCCGACGCCAAAGTGTTCAACAAGACCACCGCCGGTAAGCCGGCCATCAAGTCGATCAATTGCCTGGGGTTCGCTCCCGAAGGCGTGCTGCTGATCGGCGACGGAGCCGGCTCGCAGCTCTTCGCAGTTCAGACCGGCGATACGAAGCCGGCCGAGACGCTGGCCGAAAAGATCACGGGCATCGACGAAAAGCTGGCCGGCCGCCTGGGCGTGTCGCCCAAGGGGATCGAGATCATCGACTTGGCCGTGAACCCCGCCTCGGGCAAGGCCTACATCGCTGTCCGCAAGCAGGATGACAAAAGCTACGTGATCCTGACCGTGGACGGCGCCGGCAAGATCGGCGAGTTTGAGTTGGACAAGGTCAACTATGCCCGCACGGAACTCATCGCCGGCGGCAAGGCGCAAATCAATCTGGTGACCGACGTCGCCTGGGCCGAGGATCGCGTGATCGCCGCCGGGCGGAGCAATGAGGAGTTCGCCTCGAAGATCTTTAGCATCGACGCCCCGTTGACGCACGACGCCAAGAGCAAGGTCTACAGCGCCGAGACGTATCACGTTTCGCACGGCAAGTGGGAGACCAAGGCGCCGATGAGCGTGGTGATCCCGCTCAAGGAGGACGGCAAGACGTACGTGGTCGGTGCGTTCAGTTGCACGCCGATCGTCAAGTACCCCATCGACGAGATCAAATCGGAATCGACCGTCAAGGGAACCAGCATGATCGAGCTGGGCAATGGCAACCAGCCGCGGGACATGTTCGTCTACGAGAAGGACGGCAAGTCGTACGTGCTGGCCAACACAGTCCGCTTCTTTCCCCGCAACAAGCCGCTTGGTCCCGGATCGTATTGGACGGTCAAATTCGAGCAGGGCCTGCTGAGCGGCAGCGGCAGCGACAGCACCAACGAAAAGGCCCTCCGCCGCCTGGGCCGCGACAACAAGCCCGCGACCGACAAAATCCAAGTCGTCGAGAGCTTCGCTGGCGTGATGCAGATGGACAAGCTCGACGCCAAGCGGGCGTTGACGATCCGGCAGACGGAGAAGGGCCTGGACCTCGAGCCGTTGGCGCTGCCGTAGTTTAGAAAGACAAGCCGATCGGGTGGCACGTCCCTGAGCATGGATGCGAAGGGTGTGGCAGTGCCTGCCCACGCCCATCGCATCCATGCTCTGGGCGTGCCATCAAAACCCTGTGCAACGCCTTCAGCGTTGTGGATTATGGTTGCGTACCTAACTTTGGTTTGCCTGGCCGCTGGACCAGCGGCGCCGCTGTCGATCCAGCCGACCGAAGACGCGCGGCACGTTCGCGTCGTGGCCCAGCTTACGCCCGAGGCCGCCAAAGCGCTTCCCGCGGGAGAGGTGGCCAACGACGTGGCCCAGACCATCCTATCGCTGGGCCTTTTGGACGGGGACGGCAAGGCCGGGCCGGCGATCCTTGGCAAGTATCGCCGGGAGGGGGACTTGCTCACGTTCACGCCGCGGTACGCCTTGGCCCACGACCATGCGTATCGGGCGACGTTCGTCGTATCGGCGAAGCGCACCGAGACGAGCGACTACCGCGTGCCGCCCCGAAAGAAAACGCCGCCGGCAGTGGTGGATCGAATCTACCCCACGTCGGACGTGCTGCCGGCCAATCAACTGAAGTTCTATATCCACTTCTCGAAGCCGATGCGGGAAGGGGAAGCGATCTTCGAGCGGATTGCGATCCTCGATGAGCACGGCAAGGCGGTGGAAGACCCTTGGCGCCGCACCGAGCTGTGGACGGCCGACGCGACGAGGTTCTCGCTGTGGATTCACCCCGGCCGCATCAAGAACGGCGTCAACTTGCGCGAAGAGTTCGGACCCGTGTTGGAGCCCAACAAGACCTACAGGCTCGTCATCAAGGGCGAGGTCGAGGATGGCGACGGCCAGCCGCTGGGCAAGGACGTCGTCAAGAAATTCCGCACCACGGCCGTGGACGACCGCCGGCCGCTGCCGCAGGATTGGCGGCTGACGCCGCCGCCGGCCGGCACGCGCCAGGCGCTGCGGCTGGATTTTGGCGAGCCGCTGGATCAGGCCCTGATGCAGCGCTGCATCGAGGTGCGGGGCGAGGCGGGCGCGGCACTGGAGGGCACGATCCGGCCGGGCGACAAGGAGACCTCCTGGCTCTTCGAGCCGCGAGAACCTTGGCAAGAAGCGGACTACACCGTCCGCGTGGATGAGCTGCTCGAGGACTTGGCCGGCAACACGCCGGTGCGCGTGTTCGACACCGACTTGGACAAACCGAAGGGACCGCGGCCGAAACTCACGTTGCCGTTCCGGCCAAAGTAGCAGGCACACTCCGTGTGCCGTAGAACGGAATTCATTCCGTTCGCCGGTTGGACCATCCCACGTAATCGCGAACGGAATGAATTCCGTTCTACAATGACGGCACACGGAGTGTGCCTACTACTTATTACGCCTATGCAACTCGGCTTCGTCACTGCCATTCTGCCCGACCTGAGCTTGGAGGACGTGCTCCGCTTCGCCGCCGACGAGCGGTATGACTGCGTCGAGGTCATGTGCTGGCCGGCCGGCAAGGGCACACGCCGATATGCGGGCGTGACGCACATCGACGTCGCCGATCTCACCCAGGCCAAGGCGGACGACATCCGTTCGTTGTGCGAGAAGCACGGCGTCGGCATCTCGGGCCTGGGCTACTATCCCAACATTCTCTCCGGCGACGCCGACGAAGCCCGCGTGGCGACGGAGCACCTGAAGCGCGTGATCGCCGCCGCTCCGCTGCTGGGCCTGAAGAACGTCAACACGTTCATCGGCGCCGACCACCGCGCCCCGCTGGAGCAGAATTTCGCCCGGTTCAGGGAGGTCTGGCCCGATATCGTGCGGGTCGCCGAGGACTACGACGTGTACCTGGGCATCGAGAATTGCCCGATGCTGTTCTCCAAGGACGAATGGCCGTCGGGCAAGAACCTCGCTTATTCACCGCGCACCTGGCGGCGGATATTCGAGACGATCCCGTCGAACCACCTGGGGCTGAACTACGATCCGTCGCACCTGCTCTGGCAGATGATGGACTACGTGCGGCCGATTTACGAGTTCCGCCAACGGCTGTTCCATGCCCACGCCAAGGACATGAAAATCGAGCGCGACAAGCTCGACGACGAAGGGATTCTGGCCCTGGGTTGGAGCACGCCGAAGGTGCCGGGACTGGGCGACGTCAATTGGAGCCGCTTCGTTTCCGCCCTGACCGACGTCGGCTACCAGGGGGCGGTCTGCGTGGAGGTGGAAGACCGGGCCTTCGAGCGCGACCTGGAGTCGCGGAAGCAATCGCTCCGCATCTCGCGCAACGTGCTGCGGCCGTTGATCTGACGACAATGTTCGATCCCCATCTGCCGGCTTCCCTTACGGGGAGGTAGACAGCTTCCCCCGGGCTGGCATAAAACTCGCAGCGACTGGCGTTGACGCGAACTGCCGCCATCGCTTGACTACCCGCCGCGCGTTAGGCGGGGGGTTTGTCCATGAAATATGACGACACCGCAAAGGTCGCCAGCCTCTCAAACTTCACGTAAGCTCCGCCTGCGGCACAGCCGATAAAGCAACAGATAGGGCAAACTCTGCCTGTAAACATGCGTAAAGGTAGTTGTTTGGGCAAACCCGGCAGACTATAACTGTCTCACCAATTTTCTCGAATCGTGCGGTCGACCGGGATGGGAAGATCAAGCGTCCATGCGTTTCACCCTGCTTGACCGCATCGTTGACCTGGAGGTAGGAAAGCGGATCGTGGCGATCAAGTCGCTGTCGCTGGCTGAAGAGTATCTGGCGGATCATTTCCCCAGCGCCCCGGTAATGCCGGGGGTGATGATGCTCGAGGCGCTGGTGCAAGCCAGCGCCTGGTTGGTCCGCGTCAGCGAGGATTTCGCCCACAGCATCGTGGTTTTGAAGCAGGCCCGCGGCGTCAAGTACGCCAATTTTGTCGATCCGGGGCAGACCCTCACGGTGACGGCCGAGCTCACGGGTCAGGACGAACGAGAAACCAAGCTCAAGGCCCAGGGCACGGTGAACGGCGCGGCGGCCGTTTCGGCCAAACTGGTGCTCGAGCGATACAACATCGCTGGCCGGGATGTCGCCGACGGCGATCCGACCCAGGCGGCGACGGACCAATACACGATCGAACGCTTGCGGCACTTGCTCTCGCTGCTTTGGCGGCGGGAGCCGGCCGCCACCTAGGTGCGTCGGGCGCGCCATGGCGTGCGGTATCGAGTGGAAGTGGGTGCGCCCGACGCACCCGGTGGGATTTTTTCCTACGGAGGACGTTTGACATGCCCGGCAAAGACGAAATCTTTTGCAGCGTCCAGGAGATCCTCGTGGACGCGCTGAGCGTGGACGAGGACGAGGTGACGCCCGAGGCCACCCTGACGGGCGACCTGGGCGCCGAGTCGATCGACTTCCTGGACATCGTGTTCCGCCTGGAAAAGACGTTCGACATCAAGATCCCGCGCGGCGAGCTGTTCCCCGAGAACCTGCTCACCGACGAGAAGTACGTGCAAAACGGCCGCTTCACCGAAGAGGGCCTGGCCGAGCTGCGGTCGCGGATGCCGTTCGCCGACCTGGAGGTCTTCGCCGCCAGCCCGGAGGTGAAGAAGTTCTCCACCGTCTTCACGGTGCAGATGATCTGCAACTACATCGAGAGCAAGCTGGCCGCGGTGGCGCAGTAGAGCGCGGCAATAGGTGGGGCACGGTGATAAACGTGCCCCACGTTGACGGAGCGCCCTCCATGCGCTGGTATTGGATCGATCGCTTTCTGGAGTTCCGCAGCGGGCATTCCTGCCAGGCCGTGAAGAACGTTTCCCTGGCCGAGGAGCACCTGCACGATCATTTTCCCGGCTATCCGCTGATGCCCGGATCGCTGATCGTCGAGGGGTTCGCCCAGGCGGGCGGCATCCTGGTGGGCGAGAAGCTCCGCTTCGCCGGCAACATGATCCTGGCCAAGGTCCCGCAGGCCACGTTTCATTTCGCCGCCCGGCCGGGGGACCGATTGATCTACTCATCGGCGCTCGATCGTCTTACGCCCGAAGGCGCTCTGGTGACGGGGAAGGCCCACGTCGGCGACCGTCTGATCGCGGAAGTGGATGTCTTCTTCGCCAACGTGCTGGAGACGGAGCGCTCCCGGCGGCTGTTCTCGCCCATGGAGCTGATGGCCATGCTCAAGCTGCTGGGAGTGTACGAGGTGGGCCTGGCCGAGGACGGCAGCAAACTCGAACCGCCGGCCGAACTCGCGGCGGCCGGCGTGCAATAGCGCGTGCGTAAGGCGGACACTCTTGTCCGCCGTATGGCTTGCCGCGTTGGCGGACAAGAGTGTCCGCCTTACACGTCCATCATGGGTAGCTGATCAGGCTGAACGGCTTGTATTTGGCGATCCGCCCCGCTCCGCCGAGTGCGGCCAGCTCGATGAGGAAAGCGCAGCCGACGATGTTGGCCCCGCACTTCTCCACCAGCTTGCAGCAGGCCTCCATGGTGCCCGCCGTCGCCAGGAGGTCGTCCACCAGGAGCACGTTTTGACCCGGTGCGATGCCGTCGATGTGGATCTCCAGGGAGTCGGTGCCGTATTCCAGCTCGTAGTGAAAGGCGTGGGTGTCGAACGGCAGCTTGCCCGGCTTGCGCACGGGGACGAAGCCTGCCCCCAGCTCCAGGGCCAAGGGGGCGGCGAAGATGAAGCCCCGCGCCTCGGCCGCCGCGATCACGTCGATCGGCTGCCCGCGGTACGGTGAGGCCAACCGCACGACCGCCTCACGAAACGCGGCCGGCGACCGCAAGAGCGGCGTGATGTCGCGGAACAGGATGCCCGGCTTGGGAAAGTCGGGGATCGAACGGATGAAGTCCGTGAGCTTCAAGGCACTGGGCGACATGGCATGCTCCGCCGGCGGATCGCTGCCGGCCAAGAGCGTCCCAGTTTCGTTCTTCGCCGTCAAGATTGCCGTGAGCGTGTCTGACCCGGTGTAGCTGAAGTCGCCAGACTTCAGGGCGTCGCCGAAAGCCCGAATTCTGGCGAAATTCGGCTACCGTTCAGTCCGGCGATTTCGTTTTTCCGGGTGAGTCGGCGTGCTGCTTCGCGCGATCCTTCTTCGCGTCGGGCGGGGTCGCCTCGGCGGCGACCGGCTCGAACCGCGTCACTTCCCAGCGGATGTCGCGGTTGGCGGGGCCTTGGCCGGCGCCCAGGGCCAAATGGCGGAAGATCCGCGGATAGCCGTAACGGGGATCGAACTCGGCCCGCAACACCATCTGCGACGCCCCGCGCTGCGAGGCGGCGACGTCGGCCACCGATGCCTCCAGCTCCTTCTCGAGCTGCTCGAACATGCCGTCCACGGACCACCAAGCCCAGGTATGAGTCTTTGGCGTGCGTCCGTTGTTGGTGTAGGCGACCACTTCGCCGCCGCGCACCTTGACCTGAATGCTCTCTTCCCGTTGCCCTGTGACTTCGACGTCCAGGTCGTAATCCGCCACGTGGTTCTGCTGCCAAAGCCGCTGGGCATTCTCCAGCGCCTCGGCCGAAAGCGGCGGCGTGGGATCGCGGTGCAGCCACAGCCAGGTCAACAGGGCCACCAGCGTCAGCACCACGCCCGCCACCGCGCCGAGCAGCACGGCGCCCACGCTCAAACGACGACGAGGGGGAGATGGCGATTCTGACATGGCATCGAGATAGTCCGGTCATGTCTGAGCGGAGCGAAGAACCTCACACGGCACCGCGCGAGACCCTTCGCTCCGCTCAGGGTGACAAACCCGGCTGCACAACGCGCGGAGGCCGGCGTCCGCCTACGACTCTTCCTCCGCCTCGTCGGGACCGCCCTCACCGAGCAACGTCCGCAGCCGCCGCACGGCCCGCAGATAGCGCATGCTGGCCGCCGGGCCGGTGATGCTCAGCGCCTGGGCAACCTCCTGATTGCTGAGCTTCTCGAAGTGCCGCATCAGGATCACTTCGCGGTCGATGTCGTCCAGCTCCTCGACGGCGGCCTGAAAGCGGCGGAGCGTTTCCTGCCACGTGGCGGCGGCGGCGGGCGTCAGCTCGCGGTCGCGGAGCTGGTTGGCCAGGTCCACCGTGGATTGATCGATGGACCCTTTGGCGACCAGCGGCTGCTCGCGGTCCAGGCTGCGGCGCTGGGCCTGGCGGTGCCGGCGGTGGGCGTCGATCAGGTGGTCCTTGGCCAGGTGCCGCAGCCAAAGGTGAAACGGCATGGTCGGATTGACCAGGTAGTCGCTCAGCCGGCGATTGGCCTCGATCAGCACGTCTTGCACGACGTCGCTGGCATCGACCCGCCGCTTGACCACGGGATCGAGCCGCAACTCCACCAGCCGCCGCAGCGCCTGGCGGTGGCGGTCGAGCAATTCGTTCACCGCCGCGCCGTCGCCGGTCTTCGCGCGCTGGAGCAACTGCTCGGTCTGGGGCGCGTCGGGCCACATGGCCAGGGACCAGGAGTCAGGGGTCAGAGGTCAGGGGTCAGGAGACAGGGTCAGGAGACAGGGGCCAGGAGACTGCGGGGGGCAGAAGACAGGGATGGTCAAGCTGACTCCTGATTCCTG
>JBGQHD010000071.1:0-11123 GCA_041497795.1 Planctomycetia bacterium | reverse complement strand
GGTGATCTTGCGGGTGACGAACTCCTTGCCGCGACGGGGCGACTCGTGATTGAAGAGCAAGCCCGAGCAGGCGTAGATGCCGTAGCTCTCGCGGTAATTCACCGTGATCCAGTGGCCGTAGACCTTGGCCACGCCGTAAGGGCTGCGGGGATAGAACGACGTCCGCTCGGTCTGCGGCTCTTCCTGGGCGTGGCCGAACATCTCGCTGCTGCTGGCCTGGTAGAAGCGGATGTCGCGGTCCACCAGGCGAACGGCCTCCAGCAGCCGCGTGACGCCCAGGGCGGTGAACTCGCCGGTCAAGAGCGGCTGGTTCCAGCTCGTCGGCACGAAGGTCTGGGCGGCGAGGTTGTACACCTCATGTGGTTGCACTTTGCTGATCAGATCGACGATCGAGAGTTGATCGAGCAGGTCGGCCTGGTGGAGCTGCACGCTCTCTCGGAAGTGTTCGATGCGGGCGAAGTTCTCCGTGCTGGCGCGGCGGACCATGCCGTGGACTTCGTAGCCCTGCTCGAGCAGAAACTCGGCCAGGTATGAGCCGTCCTGGCCGGTGATGCCGGTGATGAGAACGCGTCGGGGGCTCAAGTGTCGTGAGGTCAGCAAGAGTTCGCGGCCGCGGGAAAGCCGGGGATGTTCCGGCGCGAATCCAACGGCTCACAACTCCATCATAGCAGGAGGGCGCGGGCCGCGACACGCAACTGCGGGGGGCGGGCAGGTGTGCGGTAAGCATTAGAGCGAGAAACTCCACCGGGCTTGCCCCGGTGGCTCGCCGACTGACAGCTACAAGACCCTCTCCCAATCACCACCCACACTCCACCGGGCTCGTCCCGGGACAAGCCCGGTGGGGTGACGTACCCCTGAGAAGTGGTGTTTGCACGGGCAGCCAGGTATGCTCGCTCGTGGTGCGGCTTTTGGGCCGTTGAAGGGCAGACGGCCGAAAGGCCGCGCTCCGCATGAACCGGCCGCCTGTCATGAGCGCAGCGTCGAATCGCGGTGGCGCCCTCCGAGACCCTTCGCTACGCTCAGGTGACCAACTTGAAGAGCCTGACACCCGAGCGGTCCGCGGCCTGGACGCGGGTGTTTTGCGCCGTGCTGCTGTGCGCGACGCTGGCGAACTACGCCAACCGCGTGGCCTTCACGCAGAACTCGGCCACGATCATCGAGGCCTTCGCGACCGACACCGAGGGCTATGGCCGCGCGGAAGCCTGTTTCAATTGGGGTTTCGCGCTGGGCCTGCTCGTCTTCGGGTTCTTGGCCGACTGGTGTGGCGTGCGCCTCTTGTATCCGGCGGTCGTCTTGGCCTGGTCGCTGGCCGGCGCGTCGGGCGCCTGGGCCACGAACCTGACCGAGCTGGCCGCGGGCCGGTTCTTCCTCGGGCTGTTCGAGGCCGGGCATTGGCCCTGCGCGCTGCGGGCCACGCAGCGGGTTTTTGCGCCGGACCAGCGCACCTGGGGCAACAGCATCCTCCAAAGCGGGGCGGCGGTGGGGCAAATCGCCATGCCGCTGCTGGTAGGGCAACTGTATGCCCGGGACCCGACGCTGTGGCGCTGGTCGTTCTACGGCGCCGGGCTGATCGGCGTTCCCTGGGCGATGTGGTGGCTGCTGACCGTCCGCGAATCGGACCTGCGGCGTCCGGTGCTGCAAACCGACGAAACCGGCGGCGGCGAGCGCGAGCTGGAGGAGCCGCCGTTTTGGCGAATCTTCCTGCTGCGCCGCTGGTGGGTGCTGCTGTGCGTCGTGCTGTGCATCAACACGCTCTGGCATTACGTGCGGGTGTGGATGCCGCTGACGCTCGAGAAAGACCACGGCTACGGCCGCGAGTTCGTGGCGCGGTTCACGTCGCTCTACTACTTGATGACCTTTCTGGGGAGCCTGGCGATCGGCTGGCTCACCGCCTGGCTGCCGCGGCGGGGCTGGAACGTACACCGTGCGAGACTCGTGGCCTTTGCCGCCTGCGGGCTGCTTTCGACCCTGGCCATTCCGGCGGCCTTCGCGCCACGCGGCCCGGCGGTATTGGGGTGTCTGCTGGTGGTCGGCCTGGGGTCGCTGGGGCTCTTCCCGATTTACTATTCGCTGAACCAGGAGATATCCGCCAAGCACCAGGGCAAGGTCGGCGCGTCGCTCGGGTTTTGCGCCTGGTCCACGATGTCGTGCGTTCACCTGGGCGTCGGCTGGCTGCTCAAAGAAAACCCGTCGCTGCGGCCTTATCTGTTCGCGACGGTGGGACTCGGGCCGTTGTTGGCGTGGCTGGTGTTGGCAGTGGGCTGGGGGAAGCGGGACGACAGCGGCATTACGTGAAAGTAGTCGTCTCGCTCCGCGAGACGAGTCTTCATCTCGCGGAGAGGCTGCGGTTTTTTGTGGGTGGGCTTCCAGCCTGCCGCATGGCGTGGCAGGCTGGAAGCCTACCCCACGCCCATCTCGCGGAGCGAGATGGCTACTTTACTGACTCCCGACCCCGTCGCGCCGTCCTTGCAACGCACGCTCGGGCGGACATAATGGTCCCGTTGCAGCCCGCCTCACGCTCCCACCGACTTTGCACGTCGTCGTCCCGCCTCGACTTCCGCTTTGCCCCTTGCGAGGACTCCATGCCGCGTAGATACGCCGCTTCGCTTGCGATTCTCGTCGCCTTGACCGCCTTCGCTCGGGCCGAGAATTGGCCTTGCTGGCGGGGCCCGCGCGGCGACGGCACGAGCGAGGAGACCGGCCTGCCGATCAAGTGGAACGGCGCGGCCGGCGAGAACATCGCTTGGAAGACGGCCATTCCGGGCCGCGGTCATGCCTCGCCGATCGTTTGGGACGACCGCGTGTTTGTCGTGTCGTGCGTCGAGGATTCCAAGAACGGCGTCGATACTCATGATCGCGTGCTGGTCTGCCTGGACCGCAAGTCGGGCAGGGTGGTGTGGCAAACGCCGGTGGTGCAAACGCCGCTGGAGAAGAAGCACAATCTCAACAGCTTCGCCTCCGGCACGCCGGCCACCGACGGCAAGCTGGTGTACACCACGTTCCTGGAGCCGGATTTCGCCAGCACCACGAAAAGCACGCCCGGCAACATGGTGGTCAGTGCCCACGACTTCAGCGGCAAGCTCCGCTGGCAAATGAAGCCGGGCCGGTTTGCCAGCGTGCACGGCTATTGCAGTTGCCCGGTGATCTACGAGGACCTGCTGATCGTCAACGGCGACCATGACGGCGACTCGTACCTGGTGGCCTTGAAGAAAGAGACTGGCGAGACTGTTTGGAAGGTGCCCCGCGCCAACAACACGCGGAGCTACGTTACGCCGCTGATCCGCACCATCGACGGCCGCACGCAGATGATCTTCTCGGGCAGCAAGCACGTGGCCAGCTACGACCCGCGGACCGGCAAGCAGCTCTGGACGGTGGATGGCCCCACCGAGCAGTTCGTGGCGTCGCCGGTCTACGACGGCAAACTGCTGTTCCTCTCGGCCGGCTTCCCGACCTATCACGTGATGGCGATCCGGCCCGACGGCGAAGGCAACGTCTCGAAGACCCACGTTGCCTGGCACGTGACCAACGCCACCTGCTACGTCCCTTCGCCGGTGCTCGTCGATAAGTACCTCTTCGTGGCCGACGACCGCGGCACGGCCAACTGCTTCGACACGGCGACGGGCAAGCGCCACTGGCAGTCGCGATTGGGCAATCACTACAGTGCGTCGCTGGTGGCGGCCGAGGGCCTGGTGCACTTCCTGGCCGATGACGGCACGACGAAGCTCGTGCGGCCGGGGCCGAAGCCGGAAGTCGTGGCCGAGAACGCGCTGGGCGAGTACTGCTATGCCTCGCCGGCGATCAGCCAGGGGCAGATCTTCATCCGCGGCGAGAAGCACTTGTATTGCATCGGCCTGAAATAGCTGCGGCGTAAGCGCCACGGCGCCCTGCCGAAGGTTGTGCACAGCAGGCAGAGGGACAACCACGAATAGCACGAATAACACGAATGAGATTAGGACGGCACGTGGCCGTCGCATCCGCTTGCATTCGTGCTATTCGTGTTATTCGTGGTTGACTCTTCTTTACCACGCTACTTGGCGTGGTGCCGGCGCCAGACCGGCCGGTCGGGGTTTCGCGCATTTCGCCCGCCGGTGGCCAGGTAGCCGAACCGCGTGGCGAACCACTCGGCGTAGCGCTCGCGATCCGCGAAACCGCCGTTGCGCTGGTCGAGCAAGTGCCCCAGCTCGTGGATCAGCACGTTGTTCAGATAGAAATCGCGGATGGCCTCTTCGGACCAGCGCAGCAGCCAGCGGGCACCGCTTTGGTCCCAGCGGCCGCCGTACATGGCCGCCTCGATCCGCTGCGTAGGCTTGGGGGCGTACGGGTAGTGCTCGACGAGGCTCTCCTCGACCGGATACAGGTAGATCGCCGCCCCCCACTGCATGCCGTAGCAAGGGTAGCTCTGCTTCTTGCGCGTGATTCGGCTGAACTGGACGACCTCCAGCGCCCGCGTGAACTCCGGCGGCAACTGCGCGAGCCGGGCCCGCACGTCGGCCGGCGTGAGCACGTGGCGATAGCCTGGCCCGGGCTGCTGAACGACGATCTCGAACTCGCCCCCTTGTCCGTGCGGCTCGTGCCAATCCTCGGGGGGAATAAACGCGGCGCGCTCGCCGCGTTCGATGGCGCGGTGCCCCTTGCCCAGCGGCAAGCCGCGCGAGCCGGGACGGGCCGGACCGCGCTGGACGGGTGCGTAGGAACGGTTGCGGGCTTTGAGGATGCGCTTGCGGTTATTCATGGAAGCAGTGGGTCACAACGTCGGTCGCAGTGCGCGTGCGCAGCTTGAACCCTCCCTGGCGAGTGGCCGTCGATTGGCCGCTCCTGGGGATCGATCCTTCGAAGAAACGCCGGTAGGTGTGCTCGACGCCAAGCTCACTGCGCCAGGCTCTAGGCTCTCTGCGCCAGGCTCTCTCCGCCCCCGGCGAGGCGTGTGATTCCATCCTACGCGGCCGAGAGGGCACAATTCAAGTGCGCGCCGCAAGTTGCTTGTGTAACACGACTTGCGAACTATGGTCCGCTGCATCGCCGGAGCCGAGATGGCGACCTTCCCGCAGCGCGGAGCGCAAGTCGATGGGCCGGCGAGAGATGGACAGCGGTGCACCACCGCCAAGCTTGCGGCAGGCGCCCGCGACGGCGAGACAGGGCCCGGCTAACGGACAAGAAAATGAATGGCCGCCAAAGCGGTCAGCAGCCCGCCCGTGATGGCTGCAAGCATGAGCCAGGAGCGAACTTGGGCCGACGCCTTCCGCGGGCGTCGGTGTCCGACCCCGCTCCCGGATGAACTCGTGTCGAGCGTGCTGGACACTGCGGCCCCCGGCGACGCGCCAGAATCCCCCGCCTTCGCGGCACTCGACTTTCCGCTGCCCGACTTGCGGTCGCCCTTCCCCGAATCCGTGCCGAGATTGATGAGAATCACCCCCGGCGCCTGGGGGGTTGCCGTGGGGAGACTCCGCTTGCCCGATCCAGACCCGCTGCCGACCTTGGAATCGGAGGGGGTCGCCGGCCCGCGCACCTTGATCGTGGGCCCTTCCCGGCCGGGGTCGGTATCGACCAGGGAGGGATCGGTGGCCGCACGCACGGCCGGGCCGCCGCGTTCGGTCCGAGTCGAGCGGAGCACCCGGCCGCCCTGAGCCGATTTCTTGCCCCCCGCCGGAGCGCCGACGACGTTGAGCCTGAGGGACGAATCGCTGGGGGCTTTCGCGCCCACCGACTTGAGCCATTCCGATAGGGCTTCGGCCACCTCCTCGGCGGTCTGGTAGCGGAAGTCGGCGTTCTTGCACATCATCTTGGCGCAGATGTCCAACAGCGCCTGCGGCGCATCCGGGCGCTCGTTACGGATGCTGGGCGCATCCTGCGTGTGGTGCTTCATGATCCGCTGGGCCAGCGTGCCGTCGGGGAACGGCGGGTGCCCCGTCAGGCAAAAGTACAGCGTGCAGCCCAGGCTGTAGATATCGACCCGGCGATCGACGCAGTGGCTGTTGATCGCCTGCTCGGGGGCCAGGTAATCGGCCGTCCCCAGCACGTTTTCTTCGTGGGCGATCGTCAGCGAGGCCATCCCCTGCAGATCCTCTTCGGCGAATTGAGCCAGGCCGAGATCGAGGATTTTGAGCACGCCGCGCTTGTCCACCAGCAGATTGGCGGGCTTGACGTCGCGATGGATCAGGCCATTCTCGTGGGCGTGGTGCAGGCCCTGGGCGGCTTGGGCCATGTAGCTGGCGGCGCTCTCGTAAGACAGCGGGCCGTCTTCCTTGACCAGCACCTGCAAGTCCCGCCCGTCCACGTATTCCATCACGAAGTAGTGGACGTCGTCGTCGTTGTCCACGTCGTGGGCGATGACGATGTTGGGATGGTGCAAGGCCGCCGCGGCCCGCGCTTCGCGGTAAAACCGCGGCAAGTACGACGAATCGTTGACGCGCTTCTGCGGCAGCACCTTGATGGCCACGCGGCGCTGCATCAGCGTGTGCTCGGCCAGGTAGACGCTGCTCATCCCGCCGGTGCCGATGTGCCCCAGCAGCTTGTACCGCCCCAGGAAAAAGCCCTTGGATTTGCCTTCCAGCAGCTTGTTGGCCTGCCAGCGCGTGAGCAAGCCGCGGTCCACCAGGCGGTTGGCCAGCGCCTCAGCGTCTTCGAGGGTCTGGCCCTCGGCCTTGATCTCCGTCAAGGCGCGGGTGAGCTGGTCCTTGCCCACCAGGCCGCTGCGCTTGAGCAACTCGAGAAACTTGTCGATCCTGATCTTGGCCATGCTACGATCGTCGTCCGCCGCCGCACACCGGAAAGCGAGCCAGAAACCGCGCGGCCGTCAGCGTCCACTGCTGACACATCACGGGGCCACACGTCGCCGAAGGTCGTGTCGCTGGCGGTGACTTCCGGGTGAAGCGGATTGCTTTGACTTGCAAACGAAGTGCTTTTGCTCCCTGGCCGCGTCCGAAACCTGCCCGACTGGCGCGATCCATTGAGTCCACAGATTAGCACTCACGATGGACCGCGGCAAAGCGCCTTTCCATTATTCTAATCCTCTTAGCGCGTTGGGCAAAGCACCCTCCTCACGTGAAAGAAGCCCGGCTTCTTGGAGAAGCCGGGCTTCTGAACATCGAGCGGTCGGAGCGGTAAAGGCTCTCCAGCTTGTCAAAACCCCGGTCAAAGCCTTTGCGGAGAACCCACGTCGCGCGTACATTGAAGAAGGACGCCTTACGGCGGCAGCGCAATCCGCGGCCCAAGCCAGTGCAGTCATCACGCTCCGCGTGATGAGTGGGGCAGGCATTCCTGCCTGCAGGCAGACAGGAATGTCTGCCCCACAAAAGATCACGTCACTTCGCGTGATGAGATTCCTCACGCGGAGCGTGAGGACTACACTCAGGGCCCGCGGCCGGACGCTTCGGCCGGACTTAGCTCGGTGTCACCCATCGGGGGCGGATGATTCCGCCGAACCTCCATGTCGGTTGCCATTCCCGAGTTTTGGACGCTGGTGGTTCAAAGCGGGATCCTCTCGCCGCAGCAATGTCAGCCGTTGGCTGGGCAATACGGCCAGATGCAGGGGGCCAGCCCGGACGGCCCGGCCGACGCGCTCGCCGAATGGCTCGTGGCCCAGCGGGCCATCAGCTACTACCAAGCGATGGTCCTCCTGGCCGGGCACCCCGGCCCGTTCCTCTTCGGCGACTACATCGTTTACGACCGGACCGAGGAGGGGCGTCTGGCCGGCATGTTCCGCGCCGTCCACGCACACACCAGTCATCCGGTTTGCCTGTATTTTCTCACCGGCCCGGCGGCCCAGGATCCGCAGCGATTCGCCGCCCTATCGCAGTGGTGCACACAGGCGTCGCAGGTCCGTTCGCCCCACGTGGCCCGCGCGTACCACGTGGTGGACACCGGAGTCTACAAGTTCGTGGTGCTGGAGGACCTGCGCGGCGAAACGCTGGAGCAGAAGCTCGCCGCGGGCCCGATCCCCTCGGCGACCGCCTGTGGCTGGGCCAGGCACGCTGCGCTCGGGTTGGCGCAGATGCATCCGCTCCGCCAGCTCCACGGCGAGTTGCGGCCGGCGAACGTGTGGATCGATGCGGCCGGCTACGCCAAGCTGCTGTACTTCCCGCTGTGGCGCGATCCCTTGACCGGGCCCACCGTGCTGGCCAGCGGCGCCGATCGGCTGGCACTGGCGGCTGACTATCTGGCGCCGGAAGTCGCGGCCGGCCACTCGCCTGAGCCGCGGAGCGAAATCTACAGCCTCGGCTGTTTGCTGTATCACATGCTGACCGGCCGACCGCCGTTCGACGGCGCCGGGATCGAGCAGAAGCTGGCACGGCATCTCTCCGACGTGCCCCGCCCGGCCAACCACGTGCAGGCCTCGGTGCCGCCACCCGTGGCGCAGGTCGTCGATTACTGCTTGGAGAAAGACCCGGCACGGCGCTATCAACATGCCGCCAACGTCGCCCAGGCGCTGCAGCCGTATGCTGAGCCGTCGCTGGTGAACCCGGTGCCGGAGTTCCTGACCGCGGCCAGTCAGGCCTACGAGGCCTGGCTGCCCCAGTTGCAGGCCTGGCCGCCGATGAGCGCTCCGCCGCCGGTCGCAGCGCCTCCCCCGCCGACCGTCGCGCCGCCGGCCGCACCGCCGCCCATGGCCGCGATACCTGTCGCGGCGGCGCCTCTGGCGTGGGGCGCGAACGGAGCCGAGAGTGGTACGGTTGCGCAGGCGATTCCCGTGGCCGCTGCCGCGATGCCGCAGCAGGCGGTGCCCGTGGCGGCCCCCGTCGGTTCGGCCGTCGCCGTGTACGACAATGTCCGCGCCCAGCCCGGGGCGGCGGTCAACGGTCCTCGGCAGAACGCCGCCGCCAGCCGCGCAGCCCCGGCTCTCGCGGTGTCGGACCGACCGCTGACTGGGGCGGCGCCCTCGCGGGCCAATCGCAAGAACCGTCAGATGCTCATGACGGTCGGCTCGGTGGTGGGCGCGGTGGCCGTGATCGGGACGATCATCTTCGTGCTCTCCCGCGGAACGCGGCCGCCGAAACCCGGCAACGGAACGGAGGTCGTCGAGGGCGAGGGCGAGAAGAGCAAGTCGACGCCCGCCAAGACGGGCGAAAAGACCGACGAATCGACCGGCACGAAGGAAAAGCAACCCGTCCCGCCTCAGATCTCCGAGGTGATCGCCCCCGTCCGAGGCAACGAGTTCTGGGATTCGCCGACGAGCGGGCCACCCCTGGACCTGGCCTATTTGCCTAACGGCGTGCAGGTGTTCATCGCCCTGCGGCCCGCCGCTCTCATGGCCCATCCGCAAGGGCAGTACTTGCTGGAGATCCATGATCTGGGCGACGCCGGCAAGGTGTCCGTGCTGGGACCGCTGGCAGACTACGCGCGGACGGAAGTCTCGCGGCTGTGCGGCGGCCTGCCCTGGGAAGACTTGGAGCAGGTGGTCATCGGCATCATCCCCAAGGCCGGCGGCGCGCCGCAGGTGGCGCTGGTGGCCCGCACGCGGAAGCCGGCGTCGCTGGACGGCTTGACCAAGGCCGCGGGGCTGGAGTATCGCATTCCCAGCGGCTCGCAGAACATCATCGTGGCGGCGCCCGGCAAGGCCGCCGCCGAGGCCGCCGCCGCGGAGCAAGGCGAGGCCAAAGCGGCCTTGCCGCTCATCGACGAGGCCCTGGCCAACGAGAAAGGGCCTCTCATCTCGCTTCCCGCGATGGAAGCCCTGCAGCGCGTGAGCGACAACGAACGGATGCTGACGGTCCTGTTTGCCTCCGGCTATGCCTTCAGCGGCGACGACTTTCCGATCTGGAAGGGGCTGGCCGAAGGGCTGAAGGAGCCGGTCTCCGCATTTCTGGGCGGCGCCAATCGGCTCCAGGCCGGCATGTTCAGCGTCCACCTGACGAACGAGTCCGCCTTTCTCGAATTGCGGGCTTACCCCACCGCGGAGCGCGGCCCCGTGGAGCTTGCCGCGGAGCTTGACAAACAGATCGCCGATCTGCCGGAGGCGGTGGAAAAACACATCGAGTCGCTCGAGACGGTGAAGTTCGCCCGTCGCATCTTGTTGAAACTGCCGGGGGCGGTGAAAGAAGTGCCCGGCCAGACCACGGTCGGCAGTTCGAGGCGGCCCGACGCGGCGACGGCCAGCCACGCCGTAGCCCGCTGCTACCTGCCGGCCTATGCGCTGAGCACCTTGAGCTTCTCCACGTATTTGGCCGCCGCCCAGGCGTCCGGCGGTGGTGGCGTCGGCGTCGTGAAGCCGAAGGACGACGAGCCCAAGACGGTCGCGGAGAAGTTGGCCCGCAAGAAGACGTCGCTCACCGACAACGACGAGTTCCAGCGGCTGCTCAAAGCGATGCTGGACGACGCTCGTATCCCCTTTGAGATCATGGGGCCGGACTTGCAAAACGACGGCATTACCCGGAACAAGCGCGTGATGGCCGACTTCAAAGACTTGCCGCTGGGCGAGGTCCTCCGCAAGGTTTTCCTGATGGTCGATCCGTCGGGCAACTTGGTCTATTTCGTCAAGAAGGACGGCGACCAGGAGAAGCTCTTCATCAGCACCCGCAAGAAAACCGCCGAGCGCAAAGACCCGCTGCCGCCGGAATTTGCGGTGCAGCCCAAAAAGAAGTCCTAATCGGCCGGAACGGCAATCTAAGCTTGGGCAGGAGGTAGCCGAAGTCGCCAGACTTCGGGAGCGCTGAACTCGGCGAGTTCAGCTACGATCGTGGTAGGCGAAGTCCCCAGGCTTCGCGACGCTGAACTCTGGCGAGTTCAGCTACTACGACTCTCGCCAGCGGATGAGCGCATGGCCCTGTTCACTGTCACGTGTACGACATGCACGGCTCGGCTGAGCGTCCGTGACACGGCCGTGATTGGTCAAATCCTGGAGTGCCCTCGCTGCGGCAGCATGGTGCAAATCGTGCCGCCGGAAGGCTGGCAGCCGCCGCCCCCACCTGCGACGTCCCCAGCTCCGACGTCTCGCCAATCTCGTCCGTCGGCGCCCTCGGAAACGGCGCCTGAGAAACCGCCGAGGGTCCCAGCACAGCGCGCCAGCGCCAGCTCGCCGCGGAAGCCTCAGCCGCCGACCGTCGGGCCGTCGCAGGTGGCTCCGACTCGCTCGCCGGCCGTGCCCGAGCCGCCTCCCGCCCCCAAAAAGGTTGACACGACCATGACCC
>JBGQHD010000070.1:0-11125 GCA_041497795.1 Planctomycetia bacterium | reverse complement strand
CTCGACCGGGCGAAAGGCTGGCTGCCGGGGTGGATGAGGTTTTGAGTGTGGTCAACTCGCTCCGCGAGTTGAGAGCTTGGCTCCGCTCGCTTGATGTGCAGCGCCGAGCATCGAGTTCCGCTCGCGGAGCGAGCGGTCCACACTAGAACTCCACCTCCATCTCATCCATGCCCACCTGCGTGTTGGGGAACACTGCTTGGGCCGCCGGCATGCCGACGGGGTCTTCCTCGTCGCAGTGCGGCGCGACGTGCACCAGGATCAGCCGGCCGACGCCGGCCGCCTTGGCCACCCGCGCCACGGGCGTGGTGCAACTGTGGCCCGTCAGCTCCGCGAGCTCGTCGTTGCCGTCGGAGAAATAGCACTCGTGCAAGAGCAGGTCCGCACCGCGGATGTGACGGATGTAGTCGCTGTCGGCCGCGGCCGTGGTATCGGTGACGTAGGCCAGCGAGTGGCCCGGCCAATCCAGCCGCATGCCGACGGAGCCGCCGGGATGCTTGAGCGGAAAGTGCGTGAGCCGCCCACACCCGGGGAGCACCACTTCCTTCGCCAGCGGGCGAAACTCATACTCCGGCTGCACCGGGAACAGCAGCTCGGCGAACAAGTGCCGCTGCACGGCTTCGAGCTTGGCGGCCTCGGCGTGGATCGTGACCCGCTCCATGGTTTTCCCTTGCAGGATGCCCAGCAAGAACGTCAGGCCGACCACGTGATCCAGGTGGGCGTGGGTCAGGAAGATATCCAGGTGCGACGTCGCCAGATGGTCGCGGACTCGGAACATGCCGGTCCCGGCGTCGAGCACCACGCCGACCTCGGGCAAGAACATGCACGCGGTGTGGCGGCGACGGTTAGGGTGGTAGCCGGTGGTCCCCAGCAGGACGAGTTTCATCAGTCGTTCTCGCGCGTTCTCTCGCGCCGGTCTCTCCCGCATCATCCTTGTGACCGGCAACTAAGTCCTTGGGGTTGGATGCTTAGGCGTGGGAGTGCTCCATAGGGTTATTTTCGGGATTCGCCAATCCGTGATTGCCAATCGCCGGTAAACTGCAACCGCGGTGCCAAGAGGCTGGGCGATAGGGTGGTGAGGTGCTAAGCTCTTCGCGCCGTTCGAGTTGTGTTGTGGAGCTGCCGACCTCCGGGAATCCAGCGGCACGAAAGCTGTCGTCAATGCGACGACGCGATGTCGAAATGCGGAATGCGGAATGACATGAAGAACGGCGACTGCAAAGCATTCCGAATTCCGCATTCCGAATTCCCACGAGTTGAGGGACGCCCCATGGCTGCCAAAACCCTCTTCAAGAAGATTATCGACCGCGAGATTCCGGCCAAGATCGCCTACGAGGACGACCTGTGCCTCGCCTTCCACGATATCGCGCCGCAGGCCCCAACGCACGTCTTGGTGATCCCCAAAAAGGAGATCGCCTCGCTGGCCGCCGCCGGCGATGACGACCTGCAGCTTTTGGGGCACTTGCTACGGGTGGTCCGCGACCTGGCTAAGCAACTAGGCCTGGAGGGCGGCTACCGCGTGGTGGCCAATACCGGCCGCGACGGCGGGCAAAGCGTAGACCACCTGCACTTTCACCTGCTGGGCGGCCGGCAACTCGACTGGCCCCCAGGGTAACCGAAGGCGGCGGTCGGAAGTCAGACGCGCGATTTGCGATGGCGACGTTCGGTTCGCCAAAGGTCCATCGGACTCCTGTGCGGCCGTTGGCTCGGGTAGTGGATGCCAGGTAGAATCATACCCGTGAGAATTTAAGAGACCGTGCTGCGATCGCGAGCCAGCTAGAGGATGCGTGCGATGTCTACAGCCAGCTTTCTGCCCGGCGAGATCGGCCTGCCGATCTTGCCGCCCAGGTTCACGCCGGAGGACCTCCTGGCTTTGCCGGATGGCGACCTATACGAACTCGTCGATGGAAAGCTCGTGGAGAAGCCGCTGAGCCAGGAATCGAGCTGGGTAGGCGGCAAGTTGTTGCGGCTGCTGGGCAACTTCGCCGAAGACGAGCATCAGTTGGGCTGGGTGTTCGGAGCGGACTGCGGTTATCAGTGTTTCCCCGACGCGCCGAACAAGGTCCGCAAGCCCGACCTGTCGTTCGTTTCCCGGGGCAAGCTCCCCGAGCGGCCGTTCAGCGAAGGTCACGTGCGAGTTCCGCCTGATCTGGCGGTGGAGGTCGTTTCCCCCAATGACATCAGCGAGGAAGTCGAGGCGAAGGTCGAGGAATACCTGGCGGCGAACGTCACGGCGGTATGGGTGATTTTCCCCCGCGTGCGGATCGTTCACGTCTATCGCCAGGGCAAGACGGTGACTCGGTTACGGGAGCAGGATGTTCTGTCGGACGAGCAACTGCTGCCGGGCTTTCGCTGCGTGGTGGGGGACTTATTGCCTCTTCCCGGCGAACAGCCAGTCGGCGAAACGCGAGAGACCAGCAAACCGTAGCGGTGGAAGAACCTTCGGCAAATGAAACGGCTCCTCGCGATTTCCCTTTGCGTCATGGGCTGCCTTGCCACGGGGCTGCTCCTATTCACCGGGACGCGCGGCGGGCTGGCCGACTTCTCGCCGCACACGCTCAAGTACCAGTTTCGGTCGGAGTTCACGGTCTGTTTCGGTGAGTGGCCCGTCTATCGGTCCGCCCCCCACGAAAGCGAGAACGCGTTGGTCGCGTTCCTTGTGCAAGAGCGTTTTGTCACGCCGGTGGAGGCCCAGGCAGACCGTTGGGAGCCGATCTTCCATTGGAACAACGCCTGGAGAGATGGCTACGGCCCGCTGTACGACGTCTTCATCCGCCACCGGCAGGAGATCATCGACTGGTCCAAAGCCGACCGCGAGCGTGCCCGCATCTACTGGTCGGAGGGCTTCAAGCACCTCCGTTCGCACAGAGAGACGGACTTATGGACGGGTCGAGAGATCTTGCTCCGCGGTTGGCGATGCCAGAGCATTCCCGAGCTCACCGAGTGCATCGCGGTCGTCAAGAAAGACGTCTCCGCATTGTTCGATTAGCTTCTTGTTCGATGAGCTTCCAGTCTGGCCAGCCCCGACGGTGAGTGAGTGTTCAGGACCATGCCGCATCGATCCCTCGCAGCCATCATCTGCTGTGTTACGCTTATCTTGTCGCTGGCGGTGGCCGACGAACCGGCGCACCTGAAAGACACGGCGATCCGCTTCGAGGTCGCCGTCGCCGGCGGCCTGCTGCCGCCGCCGACCGACGGGCGGATGCTGGTCGTCGTGAGCCGCAACAAGAAGACGCCGCCCCGCCGCAGCATTGGCGAGACCGGGATGAACGTCCCGCCGATGTTGGGCGCCGACGTTAAGGCGCTGGCGCCCGGCGTCACCGTCGTGCTCGATCAGAAGTCGCCGCTGTTCCCGCTGCCGCGGTTGGCCGATCTGCCGCCGGGCGAATACTCGGTCCAGGCCGTCTTCGCCCACAACCGCGATCTCAATCTGCCCAACGCGCCGGGCAATCTGTACAGCGACCCCAAAACCGTGACGCTCGACCCGGCCCAGGGCGGCACGGTGAAGCTGGAGCTGACCAAAGCGTTCCCCGCGGACGAGCCGCCCAAGGATACGCCGTACGTGAAGTTCATCCGCCTCCGTTCGGAGCTGCTCAGCAAGTTCCACGGCCGGCCGATGTATTTGCGGGCCGGGCTGATTCTGCCGCGCGACTTCGACAAGGAGGGCGATCGCCGTTATCCGCTCCGCGTCCACATCGGCGGCTACGGCACGCGTTACACGGAGGCGAGAGGGCTGATGCGGAAGGACTCCGACTTCCGCAAGAGCTGGCTGGCCGACGACACGCCGCGAATGCTGCTCTTGCACCTGGACGGCGCCGGGCCCTACGGCGACCCGTACCAGGTGAATTCGGCCAACAACGGCCCGTACGGCGACGCGGTGACGCAAGAACTGATCCCCTACGTCGAGAAGCACTACCGCGGCATCGGCCAGGGGCACGCGCGGGTGCTGGACGGGGCCTCGACCGGCGGCTGGGTGTCGCTGGCCTTGCAGATTTTCTATCCGGACTTCTTCAACGGCGCCTGGTCGCACGCTCCCGACCCGGTCGATTTCCGCTGCTACGAGCTGATCGACATCTACAAGGACGACAACGCCTACGTGAATGCCCACGGCTTCGAGCGGCCCTCGGCCCGCGAGCCTGGCGGCGAGACGCGGACCACGGTGCGGCACGAGTGCGTGATGGAGCGCGTGCTGGGGCGCGGCGACCGCTGGGAGCTGTCGGGCAAGGACTGGTGCGCCTGGAACGCCGTGTTTGGCCCGCGCGGCGACGACGGCCTGCCCCGGCCGCTGTGGGACGGCCGCACCGGCAAGCTGGACCGCTCCGTGGTCGAGCGCTGGAAGGGGTACGACCTGCGGATGGTGTTGGAGAAGAACTGGACCACCCTCGGTCCCAAGCTGCGCGGCAAGCTCCACATCTGGGTCGGCGACGCGGACAACTACTTTCTCAACAACGCCGTGCATCGCCTGGACGATTTCCTCAGCCAAGCCAAGCCGCCGTATGAAGGGAAGATCGTCTTCTCTTTGGGCAAAGACCACGGCTGGCGCGGCATCACCGAGGAAGAAATGATACAGCAGATGGCCGCCGCGATCGCCCGCCAGCAGCCCGCGAAAGCAAAGCCGTAGCGCCGGGTATCCCTCGTTGGGCGAAAACGAGCGGCCTGCCGGCTCCGCAGCAAGACGTTGTCGCCCGATTCACCTCGGCCGGGCGGCGGACCGTGCCCACGGCAGCGTCGTCACGCGGAGGCCCGCCGCCTTGGGCTCATCCTGGGGCGGCGCGACGTCGGCGGCGGCGGGAGGGGCCGCGGCCGGCAGACGTTCCGGGCTGACGGACGCGGCGAGCGGCGCCGGGACGTCCGACTCCGGGACGTCCGGCCTTGGGGCAGCCGGCGGCGCGAGGCCGACGTGCGGAACCAGCACGGATCGCTGCGTCAGACCTTCTGGGGAGTCACCGCCGGACACCGCGAACTTCCGGGCGACGTTCTCCATCGTGGCCAGCCGTTTGTCCATCGATTTCGCTTGGTCCCCCAGCGCCGCCAGATGCCGGTTGGTCTCGTCCAGCTTGGCCACGGCTTGGCTGAGCTGCTCGACCTGGGCATTCAGTCGAGCCATGCGGCCGTTCATTTCATCCATGCGATCGGTGACCGCGCAGCCGCAAAACGGGATCGCCGTGCAGCAACAGGCGACGAGCATCCACATCCGCCCAGCCAAGCGGCGCGGCCGGATGGGTCGCTGACCGTGAGCGCGCCATCCCTGGCGTTGAACGTGCGATCCTGGCACGGCTGCGGCTCCCTGACGAACCGACCCGCCGCAGGCTCAGCCGAATGTGACCGATGATTCCGGCGCGGCGGGCGGCGTCGTTAGAGGTTATCGGCACCGCTAGCAGCGGAAATCGCAGCCGTGGCGCGAATAGCGGTCCTAACGGCAACGAACATGGCGAGGATTGCCGGGGCGAGCGGAGAGGTCAACGCAATTGGCAATCTCGGTGGGCAGTGGCTCGCGGCGCGTGGCGCATACTCCCGATGAGGACGGAACCAGATGCTGGCGCCCTATGCGGGCACGCAGCGGGCCTCTTCGTAGCATTCGGCGAGCGTTTTCTTGGGCAAGGCGATCTTGAGAATCGGCGCCATGCCGGCGAAGTCCTCGTCGATCCGGCGGAGCAGATCCGCCGCCGGCTCCGACGGCAGGAGCTTTTGGTAACGCTCCTCGAACAGCCCGTACTCCGGCCACGCGTCGTCGCGGCAGGCCGGCAGCAGGGCCGACAGGGTCACGGCCAATTGTTCGGGGCGGGCGGCGCCCGGCAACAGCTCGCTGAGCGTCGAGTGCTTTTCCACGAGCTGCGACGTGCCTTCGGGCAGGTTCCAGTGGCGGGCCATCCGGCCGGCCGCCTCGGCATGCGTCATGCCGAATCGCTCGCGCTCCAGGTCCGACAGGCGCCGCTTGCCGTTGTCGCGGCCTTCGAGCAGTTTCTCGTACTCGGCGGGGTAAGCCTTGGCCAGGATCGGCACCGCCATGTCCTGCAGCAAGGCGGCGACAAAGGCGTCTTCCCCGTCCTTCACGCCCAGCAGGTTGGCCACGGCCTTGGCGAACAGCGCTCGGCGGAGCGAATCTTGCCACAGGCACTTGAGATCGAACGGCCCGCACTTGGGGTTAGGCATCAGGCTGAAGACCGCGCTCCACAGCGCGAAGTTCTTCACGGTGCGAATGCCCACCAACTGAACGGCCTGCCGGACCCCCGAGATCTCCCGAGAGAAGCCGAAGTACGACGAGTTGACGAAGCGCAGCACCTGGCTGGTCAAACCCGGGTCGGCCTCGATCGGTTTGGCGAAGTCGGCGGGCCCGGCCTTGGGATCTTTCGAGAGCTGCAGCAGGTTGATCGCGCTCTGCGGCAGGCCGGGCAACTGCCCACCGTTGAGGAGTTTCTCCAGATCCAAAGTGCGAACCTCGGCCATGGTCCTTTTCCCCTGCGCACGTATGCGCTCAAAAAGTGGAACGATTGCGCCCCGCTGACGGCGACCCAGAAAAACCTAGGTCACCGTTCCGTACGCGGCAAACAGCGCAACCGCTAGGGGAATCCCTTGGTCCGCGGGGCAGACATGCCTGCGTAGCCTGACTCTCCGAGTCGGGCGACCGACTCAGAGAGTCAGGCTGCGCCCAGGCGTCCTCTATCTGGGGAGCAAGTCGCTAGCGGAGCGGACCACGACCGGCGGGGGAGCCGTGTTCCAGCGGTAGCGGTCGAGGTAGTCGTTGCCGGTCCACGAGGGAGAAAACGTGCCGCTCATCGAGGGGGTCGGATGCCAACTCGGCCGCGAGTTGGAGTAGCCGGACCATTGCATCGCGGCCAAGCGCTGCCGCCGCTGCCAGGCGGTGAACTCCGCCCGGTGGCGGATGGCCAAGGTCGGATCGAGGTAATCTCGCTTTTGCTGCTCGTACATCCACATCGCTTCCGACGGGGCGATGCGGCTCCACGGCGTTTGCTGGGCGGGAGTTGGCTGGGCGGACGTTTGCTGGGCCGGGCTGGCTTCCCTTTCCTTCTCCGGGGGGCGCCGCAGCGAGGGGTTTTGGGCCGACGCGGAGCGGCCAGATAGGACGCCGCCGCCGACCCCGCCGCCAAGGACCCCGAACGCGACCAGCCCCAGCAACATTCGTTTCATGGCATGCTCCCCGAATCCAGTGATCGAGATGGGCCGCTGGCCCCGTTGACCGTGGTGACAATCGACGGCGAACCCGGACACCGACGCCCGGCCGCGGAATCGTGGCCGTTAGGCCAAGATTCGGCATTTTCCGTCTGTAGGGATTAGTCAAAAGGTATCGCCGCAGGAGCTTCGGGGGTCGCAATGCCGGCATTGGCGGGGCCCAGAACGCAAGCACCCCGGCTGCTGCGGAGCAGCCGGGGTGCTGAACAATCAGGCTGAAAAACACTGCGTTGGTCCCGGTAAGGCGACTAGGTGGCCGGGTTCTTCTTTCGTCCGGGGAACGTGAATTCTTTGCCCTTCAGGGTCTCGTACTTCTTTTGTTGCTCTTCGGAAAGGACGCCCAGCACGGCCTTGTTGGTTTCCTGGCGGATTTCTTGTGTCTTCTCGAAGGTCTCGCGACTGAAGGGGCCTAGTTCCTGGATTTTCTTGTTGCCTTCCTCGCGCTTGGCGGTGATGTCCTTGACCTGGGACTCGGACAAACCGAGCTTCTTCGACACTTCGGGATCGGTCAAGGCAGCCAAGCCCCGCGCCTGCAGGCTGATCTGTTGGAGCCGTTCGACCTGCTGCGGTTGCAAGACCTTATCCACCTTCGCCTGGTACTTCGCGGTGATCTCCTTGCGCGACTTGTCCAGTTCGGTGGTCAACTCCTTTTGAACCGCCTCGATCTGCTTCTCCTGATCGGCTTCGATCTCCAGTTCCTTCCGAACCTCCTGGCGCCGCAGCAACGAAATAGGGTCCTGTTGGCCGAAGCCAAAGCCAAACCCGCCGGGACGTTGCGCCCAGGCGTCTTCCGCCACGAAGGCGGACAATGTGACGACAGCCGACACCGACAAGAAGATTCTGGTCCAACGCATCACTAACTCCTTATGGGTGGTGAGATGAGAACGACCGACGTGGCCACGAGTATAACGCGCTACGCGCCGGAATTCGCCTAGCCGCAGGGGCAGTTTCGTCCAGTTCATTTAAACCCCCAGGTTGTCGAAAGGTGTCGCCCAAGTCGCCACCGGCGGCGTTGATTGAATGTTTGCCCCCGAGATGGTAAAGAATCAGTGAACCGCCGCCCTGTCATTCTGAGCGCAGCGAGGCATCTCGCGCGCGGGTCGTCCGAGACCCTTCGCTGCGCTCAGGGTGACAAGCGACAAGCATCGCGTGCCGGGGGCCGCGCGCCTCCCCCTTCTGCTGAACTCGCCCGGGTGACCGTATGGACTTTTACCAGCACGAATCGCGCCTCAACCGGCCGCTGATGATGAAGCTGGCCGAGTTTCAGAGCAACCAGCGGCTCAAGCACTTGATCTTCACGGCCCAGCTCGACCTGGAGCTGCTCGAGCACCTGGGCAACGTGGCCGACATGGTCCGCAATTTCTCCGAGACCAAGGAAGGGTGCGAGTTCCTGGCCAGCTTGCTGCACCACAAGCGGGCGATGCTGTACTTCACGCAGCCTTCGACGCGCACGTTCCTGTCGTTCCTGGCCGCTTGCCAGTTGCTGGGTCTGCGGTTCGCCGAGGTCCGCGATCCGTCGGTCTCGTCCGAGGCCAAGGGGGAGTCCCCCTACGACTCGATCCGCATGTTCAGCAGCTACTTCGACCTGATCGTGATCCGCAGCGTGATCTCGAACTTCGCCGAGTGCTGCGCCTACCTGATGAACGACCTGGAGGAATTCAACCACCGCAACGTGCCGATCATCAACGGCGGCTCGGGGTCGGACGAGCACCCCACGCAGGCCCTGCTCGACGTGTACACGATCCAGCGGACGTTTCAGTTCTCGCACTCGCGCGACTCGTCGCGCTGGACGCGGTTCGACGAGCTGCGGCAGAAGCACCCCAACCTGACCAAGGGCCTGGACCGCAAGGCCTACGGCTTCTGCGGCGACATCGGCCGCGGCCGCACGGTGCGATCGCTGGCCAGCCTGCTGGCGCTGTATGACGACGTGACGATGTACTTCATCGCGCCGGACCATCCCACGCTCAAGCTGAGCCAGGACCTCCGCGCGCGGCTGACCGACCGGGGCGTCCGGGTGGTCGAGGTCGATTCGTTCGAGGAGGTCGTGGACGGGCGGCCCGTGATCGAGCAGCTCGATTGCCTGTATATGACGCGCATCCAGCACGAGCACGACGCGCCGGAGGATAAAGCAGCGCTGGCGAAAATCGACCTGAAGAAATACTGTCTGACCACGGAGCTCGTGGCGCGGATGAAGGAACACGCGCCCATTCTGCACCCCTTCCCGCGCGACAGCCGGCTGTGGGAGATTCCCACCGAGATCGACAGCGACCCGCGGGCGATGTACTTCCGCCAGGCGCGCAACGGCATGTGGGTCCGCGCCGCGCTCCTGGCCTATCTGTTCGACGTGGATGGCCGCATCGCCAGCCAGTACCACAAAGACTTCGGCGTGTTCCACGACTACAACGCCGGAGCGGTGCCCGTGGCGTAGGCCACGCGGCGAGCGTCGAGGCGTAAGCCCGACGTGTGAGCCGAGCGGGACTGAATCTGCCGCGCGTGTTGGCGCATCCCGTCCCGCCCGGCAGGCGGGACCTACTCCTCGACCGGCAAGAGCAAATCCGCCTGCCAGCGGTCCTTGAGCGTTCGCAGCATGGCCAGGAACTTCTCCCACTCGACGGGCTTGCCGATATAGCCATCGACGCCCAGCAGCTCGGCCTGCGTGCGCAGCTCGTCATCGACTGAGCCGGTCAGCACCACGACCGGGATGTCGCTGAGCTTCTCGTCCTCGCGCACGGCCGCCAGCACTTCCAAGCCGCTGACCTTGGGGAGCAGAAGGTCCAGCAAGATCAGGTCCGGCCGCGGGGCGCGGGCAAAGACCCCGTCGCGGCGGAGAAACGTCAGCGCCTCTTCGCCGTCGCGGACCAGCGTCAGGCGATGGCGGATGTCTCCCCCGCGCAGCGAATTCATGGTGAACCGCGCGTCCACCAGGCTGTCTTCCACCAAGAGGACCTCCATCGGCCGGCCAATCGTTCTGCCGCTCATACGTACTCCACCGCTGAAGGAGAACACCTGGGGCGCGCGACGCGACAAGGAGAAGTGGCACCCTCATTCTTCAGGATTTTGGGCCGGTGTCCAGCAGCAAGTGCTGCCCAGCAGCAAGTTGGTCCAGCAGCAACTTGCCGCCCGCCGCGCGCAGCGAAAGCCCTCCAGGCATTACGACCGTTCGCGCCGGAAAACTCAGCGTGCCCATCGCAGGCGGCAGGGCCACCGTCGAACGTGACCTACAGTTGACTGGCTGACGCTGCGGAGGGTTCGCGCGCCGATCTCGCGCGGGTGCCGCGCGAGGCGTTCGACGATATCGTCACGGGTCGGGGCCAGGACACGACGCGGGGGACGGTCCCACGTCTTGGTAAGAACCATGCGGAAGCCGCCTTCCGCTCCGGGGGAAAACGGCCATGCCGGTCGCCGAAACGCATAACACGCCGGGGTTCCTCCTGGCCAGCCTGTTGGGCGAGGAGAGCTTCTACCCGGCCGAGCCGCGTTCGCTCAGCGAGACCGGCCTGCCCGAGTCGTTGGTGGAAGGGCTGATTTGCAAGTACCTGGCCGTCGTCGGCACCGCCAGCGGCCGAGGCATCGCCAAATACTCGTGCCTGCCGTTCGGCATTCTGGAAGAGATGTTCCGCGTGCTGCGGGCGCGGCAGATCGTTGTGCACACCGGCTCCGCGCCGCTCAACGACTACAGCTACGCCCTGACCGATCAGGGGCGCGAGCGGGCCCAGGTGTATTCGCTGAGCTGCGCCTACGTCGGCCCGGCGCCGGTGCCGCTGGAAGACTACGTGAACTCGGTCGATGCCCAAAGCATCCGGGCCGAATCGCCCAAGCGGCAGCAACTGGCCAAGGCCTTTGAAGGCATCACGATCGATCCCAATCTCTTCGAGAGCCTGGGCCCGGCGGTGAACTCCGGCGCGGGCATGTTCCTCTACGGCGCGCCGGGCAACGG
>JBGQHD010000069.1:0-11128 GCA_041497795.1 Planctomycetia bacterium | reverse complement strand
CCGGAGGACGACGCCGGCTCGCTATCGGCGGGCGAAGCGCAGGCCGTCGCCGCGTACATTCACGGCGCGTTCTATTCGGCGGTGGCCCGCGAGCGTAATCGGCCGGCCCGCATCGAACTGGCGCGGCTTACCGTGCGGCAATACCGTAACGCCGTGGCCGATCTGATCGGCAGCTTCCGCGGGCCGATGCCACCAGAGAAGTCCGGCTTCTCGGAGAAGCCGGGCTTCTGCGGCCTGCGCGGCGAGTACTTCGCCGGCCGGCGGTTGGGCGGGCGTGGCGGGCGGGCCTTGGATCGCGTCGATCCGCAAGTGAATTTCGACTTTGGCACCGATACGCCACTGCCACGCAAGCAAGAAGAGAGCAAGCAAGAATCGGGAAAGCGGGAACAAAATAAGACAGACAAGACGAAGATCGAGCCGCACGAGTTCTCGATCCGCTGGACCGGCTCCCTGCTCGCACCGGACACCGGCGAGTACGAGTTCCTCGTCCGCACCGAGCACGCTGCCCGATTGTGGGTCAACGAATTGAACCAGCCGCTGATCGACGCCTGGGTGAAATCCGGCAGCGACACCGAGTACCGCGGCACGCTGTTCCTCGTCGGCGGCCGGGTGTACCCGCTGCGGCTGGAGTTCACCAAGGCCAAGCAAGGCGTCGATGACTCGAAGAAGCAGAAGGAGAAGCCCAAGCCGGTCAAGGCGTCGATCGTCCTGCTGTGGAAGCGGCCGCACGGCGCGCTGGAGCCGATCCCGTCGCGGCACTTGTCGCCGACCTCCGCCCCGGAGTCGCTCGTCTGCGCGATTCCCTTCCCGCCGGACGATCGCAGCTACGGCTGGGAGCGCGGCACGACGATCTCGAAGGAATGGGACCAGGCGACCACGGACGCGGCGATCGAGACGGCCGGCTACCTCGCCGCTCACCTCGCCGAGTTGTCCGGAGCGCGGGAGAACGCCGCCGACCGGCCACAGAAGCTGCGCACTTTCTGCCGCACGCTGGCCGAGCGGGCCTTTCGCCGGCCGCTGACGGCGGACGAGGCCAAGGTTCTGATCGATAAGCAATTCGACGCCGCTAAAGACCCCGATACGGCCGTCAAGCGGGTGGCGCTGCTGGCGCTCAAGTCGCCGCGATTTCTCTATCGCGAAATCGGCGATCCCGGCGCGCACGGTACGGCGGCCCGGCTGTCGTTTGGCCTGTGGGACTCGATCCCCGATCAAGAGCTGCTCGCCGCCGCGTCGGCCGGCCGGCTGGCCACCAAGGAGCAGGTCGTCCAGCAAGCCGAGCGGATGCTCGCCGACCGCCGGGCCAAGGCCAAGCTGCACGGCTTCCTCATGAACTGGGCCAGGGCCGAGCACGGGCTCGACCTGGCCAAGGATCCCAAGCGGTTCCCCGGCTTCGACGCCGCCGCGATCGCCGACCTGCGCACGTCGCTCGAGCTGTTCTTGGACGACGTGATGTGGTCCGAGCGAGCCGACTTCCGCGAGCTGCTGTTGGCCGAGGAGCTGTTCCTCAACGGCCGCCTGGCCAAGTTGTACGGAGCGAACCTGCCGGCCGACGCGGGCTTCACCAAGGTCAAGCTCGACTCCGGCCGGCGTGCCGGCGTGCTGACGCACCCGTACTTGATGACCAGCTTCGCCCACAGCAGCGAAAGCTCGCCCATCCATCGCGGCGTGTTCCTGGCCCGCGGCGTGCTAGGGCTGTCGCTGCGGCCGCCGCCGGAGGCCGTCACGCCGCTCCCGCCCAATTTGCACCCCACGCTCACCACCCGCGAGCGGGTCACGCTGCAAACCAGGTCGAACGCCTGCATGACCTGCCACGGCATCATCAATCCGTTGGGCTTCACGCTGGAGCACTTCGACGCGGTCGGCCGCTTCCGAGATCAGGACCACGGCAAGCCGATCGACGCCCTGGGCAGCTACCGCACGCGCGCCGGCCAGACGGTGACGCTGAACAGCGCGCGCGAGCTGGCCACCTTCCTGGCCGGCAGCGAAGAGGCGCAGGCGGCGCTGGCCGAACAACTGTTCCATCATCTCGTGCAGCAGCCCGCCCAAGCCTACGGCCCAGGCACGCTGGAGGGCCTGCGGAGGTCGTTCGCCGCGGGCGGGTTCAACCTCCGCAAGCTGGCCGTGGAGATCATGGCCCTATCCGCGATGAAGCCGCGCGACGCGAAAGACGCGCGCGGCGCCGGCGGATAGTCGCGGGGGCGGGGGCCAGACCTTTTCGCCAAGGACGCCTTCGTGTAGACTCGTCGAGCACCTCGGCGGCTGGCTTGGGTCGTCTTCGTCACCCTGAGTCTTAGCCCCCCTGAGCTTAGCCCCCTTAGCTCAACTGGCAGAGCATCTGACTCTTAATCAGAGGGTTGTTGGTTCGAGTCCAACAGGGGGCACTCGTGACGCCCAAGGCCATTGGGTGACGATCGTCGCCGAGTGGCCTTTTCCTTTGAGACTACGGGGAAACAGAATGGGAGCGGGGACGAGAGCCCGCAGCTCGGGCCTTCGTTCCCAGCTCCCGAATTTCCTCGTGAACTCAAACTCTCGGGTACGGCGACCGACCGAGACTAGTCCGACTGGCTCTTGCGCAGGAAGATGAACGCCACGATCAGCACGAACAACGCGCCGAGTCCGGCCCACCACATCCAACCCAAATCTCTGATAAAGTCCATCAGCAAACCTCCACGGGAGAGACAGGAGAAAGGAGAACGCCGACTACGGTAACCAGCGGCGATTCACGTTGCAAACAAGTCGGTCGCAGAGAGGTCGAGTGAATACTTGCGGATGAGCCAGAAGCCCACCTCTTCCCATCATACGCACGGCGGCGACGGTGAGCAATCGGGGTGGGGCCGATTCCCGGACGATTTTCCACCGGGGCCGGCGGAGCGACCAGCCCGCAAGCCCGGGGTCGAGTTTTCCGTCAGTCTTGTGGCTTTCCCGTCGATCCCGTGCGGCTGACCAGCATTACTTTGTGGCGTTTGGAGACGCCCAGTCGGGCAGTTCGTCCAGGTCGATGCCCCAGGCCGCTAGCCCCAGCGTGTACATCGCCAGCACCAGCAGCACGACGCCGACCAGGTTCAGCACCAAACCCGTGGTGGCCATTTGAGGGATGCTGACGCGCCGCGTGCCAAACACAATGGCGTTGGGCGGCGTGCCGGCCGGCATCATGAAGCCCAGGGAACTGGCGATCGTTACGGGCACCATCAGAAACAGCGGATTGAGGCCGCATTCCACGGACAGGGCGGCGGTGATCGGCAACAGCGTCTGGGACGTGGCGGTGTTCGAGGTGAGCTCGGTCAAGAAGGTGACGAGCAGGCAGATGATCGTCAGGATCACCAGCGGCGGCAGCGTGCCGGCGGCGGCCAGGCGGTTTCCCAGCCACTCCGACAGGCCGGACTCGGCGAATCCGCCGGCCAGGGCGAAGCCGCCGCCGAAGAGCAGCACCACGTCCCAGGGCAGCTTCACCGCCGTCGGCCAGTTCATGACCGTCTCTCGGGAGCCGGGCCGCGCGGGGATGAGAAACAATGCCACGGCAGCCGCGATGGAGACGCTGCCGTCCTGCACGAAGGGGACACGCCTGTCGTTGACGAGTTCTTTGGGCAGCAACTCGGTCCAGCCGTAGAGTTGCAGCCCGCCAATCGTTACCGTGGCGCGCGTGAGCCACAGCAGCACCAGGACGCAGAAGTCGGCGAGCACGACCTTCTCGGCGAACGACATCGGGCCGAGTGCCGCGTACTCACGCCGCAGCAGGTCGCGCTCCGTCGTCAGGCGGTGGGCCTTTGGCACGAAGCGATAGGCCAACACCGCCCACGCGGCGAGCAGCATCGCCCCGGCCAGCGGCAGCCCCAGCAGCAGCCAGGTGGTGAACGTCACCGGCGGCGCGTCGGGGAACCGCTTCAGCAGGTTCGTGCCCAGCGTCAGATTGGTCGGCGTGCCGACCAGCGTGGCGATGCCGCCGATCGAGGCGCTGTACGCCACGCCCAGCAGCACCGCCACAGACAGGCCGCGGACGGCCTCCTTGCCTTCGGTCTCTTCCAACTTCACGAGGATAGCCAGGGCGATGGGGACCATCATCATGGTGGCGGCCGTGTTGGAAATCCACATCGACACGAAGCCGGTCGCCACCATGAAGCCCAGCAGAATCCGCCGCGGCTGCGTGCCAAACAGCAGCAGGATCCGCAGGGCGATCCGCTTGTGCAGGTGCCAGCGCTCCATCGCCAGCGCGATGATGAAGCCGCCCACGAACAGGAACACGTTGTCGTCCAGATACTGCGAGGCGACCGCCTTGCTGTTCATCACGCCCAGCAGCGGGAACAGCACCAGCGGCAGCAGGGCGGTCACGGCCAGCGGCAGGGCCTCGCCGATCCACCAGCAAGCCATCAGCACGGCCACGGCGGCCGCGCGCGTCACTTGCGGCTTGCCTGGCTGCAGGTTGCCGAAGATCAACAGGCTGACGCTGAGCAGAATGCCGACCCACAAGGCCACTCGGGAAGCGCGGCTGGTGGCGTGTTGTTCCATGCGCGGTCGCGTTGGGCTTTCGTGGGGCACGTTTTCAACGTGCCTTGTGTTGAGCCGCAGGCACGTTGCAAATGTGCCCACGCAGTAGGTCCGGCTTGCCGAGCCGGACGGGTTCCGCCCGGCAGGCGGAACCTACCCGAGTGCCGCAATCTCGCGGAAAACGCCCTTGAGAGCGGGATAGAGACTGCGATACACAGTGAAGCCGCGCTCGTACTGCTCCTTCGCGGCGGCGTTGGTTTTGGTCTCGCCGACCACGCGAATGCTCGCCGTGCAGGCCTCCTGGATCGTGCGGAACGCGCCAGACCCCACCGCCGCCAGCAGGGCCACGCCGTAGGCCGGGCCCTCTTCGGCATTCAGCGTGACCACGGGTTGCCCAAACACGTCGGCCTGGATTTGCCGCCACAGCGGGCTCTTGGCCCCGCCGCCCGAGGCGCGGATCTCGCGGATCGGCACCTTCAGCTCACGGAAAATCTCCAGGCTTTCCCGCAGGTTGTACGTCACCCCTTCCATCACGGCCCGCGCCATGTGCCCTCGCCCGTGGGCCCGCGTCAAGCCGATGAAGCAGGCGCGGGCATTGGGATCGGCGTGCGGCGTGCGCTCGCCGGAGAGGTACGGAAGAAAGAACAGCCCCTGGCTGCCCGGCGGCACGGCGGCGGCCTCGTGGGCGATGAGATCGTAGACCTCCAGACCCTCGACGCCGCAGAACTGCTTGAGCGACTGGCACAGGGCGTTGCGGAACCACTGCAAGCCGCCGCCGGCCGAGAGGTTCACGCCCATCATGTGCCATTTGCCGTCCACCGCGTGGCAGAAGGTGTGCACCCGGCCGCGCGGGTCAATCTTCACCTCGTCGCTGTGGACGAACACCACGCCGGACGTGCCGATCGAAGTCGATGCGCAGCCCGCGGTGACGATGCCGTTGCCGACCGCCCCGGCGGCGCAGTCGCCGGCCCCGCCGACAACCGCGCAGCTCGTCGTCAGTCCCAGGCTATCGGCCACCTCGCGCGTCAGCTTGCCGGTCACCTCGTGCGACTCGTAGCAGCGGGCCAGCAGTTTCTCGTCCAGCTCCAGCGCCGAAAGCAGCTCGCTCGACCAGCGCCGCTTGGCGACGTCCAAGAGCAGCATGCCGCTGGCATCGCTCACCTCGGTGGCGAACTCGCCGGTCAGGCGGAAGCGGATGTAATCCTTCGGCAGGAGCAGCTTGCGGACTTTGGCGAAGTTCTCCGGCTCCTTGTTCCGAAGCCAGAGCACCTTCGGGGCGGTGAAGCCGGTGAGCGCCGGGTTGGCGACCATGCGGATCAGGGCTTCGCGCCCGCCCGCGCGGCGCTCGATCTCCTCGCATTCGGCCGCCGTGCGCTGGTCGTTCCACAGCAGGGCCGGGCGAACCACGCGCTGCTTGTCGTCCAGGAACACCGAGCCGTGCATCTGGCCCGACAGGCCGATGGCCTTCACGTCGGCCGGCCTGGCGTCGGCCTTGGCCAGCACGGCCCGCACGGTGGCCTGCGTGGCCTGCCACCAATCCTCCGGGTTCTGCTCGCTCCAGCTCGGCTGCGGATGATACAGCGGATACTCGGCCGAGGTGGCCTCGGCGAGGATGCGTCCCGACTCGTCGATGGCCAGCGTCTTGGTGGCCGAAGTGCCGACGTCGATGCCTAAACAGATGCCCATGGCTGATTCTTCGCTGCGCTCAGAATGACAGTGGCCGGTCGCGCCCGGTGATCGGTCACGCGACGTGGCCGGTGCCACGTGGTCGCGTCTCTCCGAGACGCCAGTGCGAGTCTCGGAGAGACTCGCCCACGTGAGGGGCCATTCTCTCGCCGTCGCCCTCCGGCTGTCAAATCTGGCGGCGGTTTGGCGGCTGCACTACGATAACCGGCCAAGGCTAGAGAGAACCTTCCAAGGGGCGAACTGGCATGGCACTCTTCTCGCGCGACGAAATCCTCGCCCGGCTGCGGGCCAAGGTCGCCGCCAGGCAGCCGATCGTCGGCGGCGGGGCGGGCACCGGTATCAGCGCCAAAATGTCGGAGGCCGGCGGCATCGACCTCTTGGTGATCTACAACTCCGGCCGCTTTCGCATGGGGGGCCGCGGCTCGCTGTCGGGCATGATGCCTTACGGCGACGCCAACGCCATCGTCATGGACATGGCCCGCGAGGTGATCCCCGTCGTCAAAAGCACGCCGGTGCTGGCCGGCGTTTGCGGCACTGACCCCTTCCGGGTGATGAAGCTCTTCCTCCGCGACGTCGATGCGGCCGGCTTCTCCGGCGTGCAGAACTTCCCCACCGTCGGCCTGATCGACGGCCGCTTTCGGCAGAACCTGGAAGAGACCGACATGGGCTACGGCCTGGAGGTCGATATGATCCGCCTGGCCCACGAGATGGGCCTCTTGACCACGCCCTATTGCTTCAACCCCGACGAGGCCACGGCGATGGCCAAGGCCGGCGCCGACGTCCTCATCCCGCACATGGGCCTGACCACCAAGGGCAGCATCGGGGCCGAAACCGCGCTGACGCTCGAGGAAAGCGCCCGGCGCGTGCAAGCCATGCACGACGCGGCCAAGCGCGTGAAGGGGGACATCCTCGTGCTCTGCCACGGCGGGCCGATCGCCGAGCCGGCCGACGCGCAGTACATCCTCGACCATACCGAGGGCATCGTCGGCTTCTACGGCGCCAGCAGCATGGAGCGCCTGCCGGTCGAGCCGGCGATCGCCGGCCGAGTGCGGGAATTCACCCAGTTGCGGTTCCAGTAGGCGCCCCGAGCCGAGCGGAACGGCTGCTTCCGCGCGATGGCCGAGTGCGGAGGGAAGTTCTGCGTCTAGGTTGCGCCGTTTCCTCGCGTGCCTTAGACAATGATGTTGCCCGGCTGAATCTGAAACGACTCGTAATGCGGCGAGCTATCGTAAATCCGTAACCCATCCCCGCTACCAAACCGAAGCAAGAACGAGTCCGGAGCAGATACTTCACTGCCGGCCACAGATTGGCCGAGCAGCCTGTGAAGTTGGTACGGCGGGCGCTGCGGCTCGTCGCAGCGCCGGTCAATTTGCTCGCCTGCCACGTCAAGCAGTTCCCAGCGCCCGTCAACGTAGATTGAGCCCGCGGGGTGGAAGTGGAATTGCACTTGATGCTCGCCGAGACACACTTGGATCAACTCCGCCCCGTGCAGGAAGCGGAGGTCCAAGTCCGCCGGAACACCGTACATCGGTAACCCCGTGCGGCAGGGATGAACTGGCGCCGATCACTCTTTCTTTGGCGTCTGGATCAGCGGCCCGGCGGAGCCGACGCCGCCTTTGAGTTCCACCGGCGGCTTGGCCTTTTCCGGCTTCTCGGCCGGCGCGGCTTCGGCGCTGTCCTCTTCGCTCCACTCCACGCGCTTGCGCGAGAGGCCGATCTTCCGCTCCTCGGTATCGACGCGAAGGACCTTCACCTCGATTTCGTCGCCGACTTTGACGATCTCCTCGGGGTTTTCCACCTTGTGGTCGGCCAGCTCCGAGATGTGCAGCAGGCCCTCCAGGCCGTTCTCCAGGCCGACGAAGACGCCGAAGTTGGTGAGCTTCGTGACCTTGCCTTTGACCACCTGGCCGGGTTGGTACTTGTTGGGGATATCGGTCGCCCAGGGGTCGTCCTGCAGTTGCTTCAGGCCCAGGGCGATGCGGTGCCGGTCTTGATCGACCGAGAGCACCTTGCACTGCAGCTTCTGGCCTTTCTCGACCACTTCGCTGGGATGGCTGATCTTGCGCGTCCACGACATGTCGCTGACGTGCAGCAGGCCGTCGATGCCTTCCTCGATCTCGATGAAGGCCCCATAGTTGGTGAGATTGCGGACCGTGCCGTTGACCATCGAGCCGGGCGGGAAGCGGCCGGCCACTTCGTCCCAGGGGTTCTTCTGGGTCTGCTTCATGCCCAGCGAGATTTCCTGCTTGTCCTGGTTGATGCCCAGGACCATCACGTCGATCTTGTCGCCAATCTGCACCAGCTCGTTGGGGTGGTTGATGCGTTTGACCCAGGACATCTCGCTGATGTGCACCAGGCCCTCGACGCCGGCCTCGAGCTTCACGAACGCCCCGTAGCTCATCACGTTGACCACCTCGCCTTTGACGGTGGTGCGGACCGGGTACTTGTCGGCCACCTTCTCCCACGGGTTGGCGCTCTTTTGCTTGAGGCCCAAGGCGATCTTCTCTTTGTCGTAGTCGATGTCGAGGATCATCACCTCGATTTCCTGGTCGATCGAGACCTTCTCGGTCGGGTGGGCGACCCGGTCCCAGCTCCTGTCGGTGATATGCAGCAGGCCGTCGATGCCGCCGAGATCGACGAAGGCGCCGAAGTCGGCGATGTTCTTGACCACGCCCTTGCGCAACTGGCCGATCTGCAGCGTGCGGAGCAATTGCTTCTTCTTCTGCTCGCGCTCTTCCTCGATCAACGCGCGGCGGCTGACCACGATGTTTCGCCGGGCGTCGTCGATCTTCAGCACCAGGCACTGGATCGTGCGGTCGATATAGTCGCCGATGTCGGCCGGACGGCGGATATCGACCTGGCTGGCCGGCAGGAACACCGGCACGCCGATATCGACCAGGAGACCACCTTTGATTTTGCGTGTGACCAGGCCGGTGACCACGTCACCTTCCCGGGTCGAGTTCATCAAGCGTTCCCAGTCGAGGATCTTCTCGGCCTTGCGCTTGCTGAGCAGCAGCATGTCGGCCTGTTCCATCGTCCCCAGGGTGTCTTCGATATCCTCGACAAGCACCTTGAAGACGTCGCCGATCTTCGGCTTCTCCTCGCTGTCGGTCCATTCGTTGAGCGGAATGGTCCCTTCGCACTTGTAGCCCACGTCGATGACCACCATCTCCGCGTCCACGCGGACGACGCGGCCATCGACGATCTTATTGGGCAGGATGTCTTCCTCTTCGCCGAAGCCGGCGATGATCTCATCCAGCTCGGCGACGTCCATGCCGACAAAAGCGCGGTCCAACTCGCTCTGCCATTCGGTTTCGGAAGGTTCCAGACTGTGCAGAAGGGTGCGATTAACCATCGTGCGTGCCGGCAATCCTGACTGAGGGTCGCCCGGCGGCCGCCTGTGGGGGCATGCCGGCGGACAGGGGTGAGGGAGTCGTGTCCAAAACCTCGCGTCTCCCACAAGCTGCCGCGAGGCCACGGTTTAGATCAGAACAGCGAATGATATCAGCCCGCGCCAAGTTGGGCAATCGAGATTGGGCTTGGGAGGATTTGACCTCGGGGAGTTTCCGACCTAGCTTTCAATTGGAAGCGATCTCCTCGCCTCCGCGTCGCGCACGGGACACCTCGGACGGCATGCCGTGGCGCGGCGCACCCAAGTCAATTCTCCGGTCTTCGCCAATTCGTGCTGCCATGCGCTACTCCCTCCTCCGCCGATTCCTGCGCGACGAAGATGGCCCCACGGCGGTCGAGTACGCCGTGCTCTTGGCGCTGATCCTCATCGCCGTCATGGCGGGCATCGGCGCGGTGGGCGGCCAGACGGGCGGCATGTGGAGCAACAACGAGCAAGAGCTCATCAACGCCGGCCTGGGCGGAGCGTCCTAGCGAGATTCCGCCGGTAGCCGAAGTCGCCAGACTTCGGGAAGCCTGAACGCTGGCGAAGCCTGAACTCTGGCGAGCCTGAACGCTGGCGAGCCTGAACGCTGGCGAGTTCAGCTACCTGCCCCCGCGATCGGGCGAGGGCTATCGCCGCCCGTCGCGCACCAACGGCCCGATATCCACCGCTTCCAGGTCGCGCCCCTTGACGCGCTTCAGCAGGTTCAGCTCGTCGTCGTTCCAGCGTGTGTCCGGCGCGCCGGTGATGAACCAATCGCCCCCGTTGTCGGCCACGTACATGCCGTACTTCTTGAGGGCCGTGAGGATCACCCGCACGTTCTTGGGGAAGGGCGAGACATCGTAGTCGGCCCGCAGGCGGACGCGCAGCCCCATCGGCGGCAGCTTGGCGTCGTGCGACGAGCTGGCCCAGTGCGTGGCCGGGGCGATGTACGCCCGCTGCGTGCGGCGGCAGGTGAACCGCAAGGCGTGGCGGATTTCCCCCTGCTCGACGACTTCGTCGTAGCGGACCAGCCCGGGAAAGATCGGCAGCCCGGCGGCGTCGGCCGAGGTCCAGCCGGCCGGCCGCAGCTTGCCCGTGGTCAGATCGAAGATCGCCCCCGAGCCGGCCTTCCAGCCGCCCCCGGACGGAAAGGCGTGAAACAGCTCGTACAGCTTCTTGTGGGGATAGTCGAGCACCAGGATGTGCCGGTCGCTGTCCTTGGGCGCGTCGCGGCCCCCCTCGATCGGCGCGTCGGGCGGGATGGGGTACGGCCCCTTGTCGCTCTCGTCGGCGTATTCAAATTCCACCGGCACCTTCGCCTGATCGCCCGAGACGACGACGTACGGGATGCCGCTGGGCGCCCCGTTCCAGACCGTGCCGAAGTCTGGGTGCAGTCCCTTCTCCAGGCCGATGGAGGTCAGATAGTCGCGCGAGTTGGTGTGGACCTTGAGCTTCGAGATTTCCTGGTTCCACGGGTTGTCGTGCGGGAAGATCTCCAGGTCGCCGAACTTCGTCTTGAGCAGCGGCCCGCGCGGTTGCGCCGTTTTTGGACTCTTCTCCTGCGCGGCGGCGGTCGCTGACGCGATG
>JBGQHD010000068.1:0-11134 GCA_041497795.1 Planctomycetia bacterium | reverse complement strand
GTCCGGCAAGTCCCGGCGATCGCCGCCGGACGCTTGCTCTTCGCGGGCGTGCATGGCATCCTCTAGGCGAACGGGAACGTGACGATGAGCATGCTGGCGCGCATTTCGCGCCAACGCAAGGCGGCCAAGGGCCAAGTCCGCTCGATCGCCTTCTCGCCCGACGAAGCTGCCAGCGAACGCCGCGGACGATTAGATTAGTTGCGACCGACCGGAGGTGAACCATGACATTCCAGCGACGCTGTGGCATCCAAATCGGTGTATGGCTGGCAACGGCGTTGTCCTTCTCCGCGTACGATCCCACCGGAGTGAGCGGGGGTGAGCCTGCCAACCGCGAAGCTCTGTGGCGTCAGTTAGAAAAGTACGCTGACCCGCCGCAGGAGTTCGCCGGGAAGCTGGGCGACTATCGCTCGCCGCTGAAGTTTGCGGACGGCGCGGCGGTCAAGTCGGCGGATGACTGGGCGAAGCGTCGCCGAGAGATTCGCGACCTCTGGCACCGCCGGCTCGGCGCCTGGCCGCCGCTCGTCGAACGGCCGACGGTGAAGAAGCTGGAGTCGGTCGAGCACGGCGGCTACTCGCAGCATCACGTCCACGTGCAGGTCTCGCCGGACGGCAAGCTGGCCGACGGGTACCTGCTGGTGCCCAAAGGGAAAGGGCCGTTTCCGGCCGTTTTCGTGCCGTTTTACGAACCGCTCACCAGCATCGGGCAAGGCGAGAAAGGCCGCGGCCGCGGCACGCACGATTACGGCCTGCAGCTCGTCCGCCGCGGCTTCGTGACGCTCTCGATCGGCACGCCCGGTTCGGTCGAGCAAATCGGGGCCGACACCCGCAAGCTGCTCACCGACGCCGGCGAAAAACTGCGGCGGCAGCCGCTCACGCTGCTGGCCTATGTGGCCGCCAATTGCCATACGGCGCTGGCCCAGATGCCGGAGGTCGATCCCGCGCGGATCGGCATCATCGGCCTGTCGTATGGCGGCAAGTGGTCGATGTTCGCCTCGTGCCTGTACGACAAGTTCGCTTGCGCCGTCTGGTCAGACCCCGGCATCGTGTTCAACGAGAAGGACCCGAACGTGAACTACTGGGAGCCGTGGTACCTGGGCTACGACTCCCAGACGCATCGCAAGGAGGGCGTGCCATCGGAGAAGAACCCGCGCACGGGGTTGTACAAGGAGCTGGTCGAAGCGGGCGAAGACCTGGTGAGCCTGCACGCCCTCATGGCGCCGCGGCCGGTGTTGGTCTCGGGCGGCGTCCAAGACCCGCCGCGCAACTGGCAGGCGCTCAATCACCTGATCGCCGTCAACGAGGTCCTCGGCCAAAAACATCGCGTGGCGATGACCGCCCGCAAGTCGCACGTGCCCACGGCCGAGGCCCTGGAGCTGGAACTCGCTTTTCTGGAATACTGGCTCAAGCACGCAGACCTGAAAGCTCGCGATGAAAAAGCCCGCGACCCGCAGCCCGCGGCAAAACCGTGAGTGCCGGCGCCTCCCTCACGGACTTCCCGAATCCTGATCGGGTTCGCCGAGTTTGCTCGCTGGCAGGCACGGTTTTGCACTACAATTGTAATGAGAGATTACCCGGTCCCGAGCTCACCCGGTCCCGAAACGACTCGGCCCGGCGAGCAGGAGCCTGCGGGGGCCGTCCTTTCGCACTTCATATCCCTTTCCCGCCTCGCTCCCGATCGTGAGCGCCGGCACGGAGCCGGCGGAGACCCATGTTCGACGCCCATCTCGCGGCGACGCTTTATTTCGTCGCCGAGTGGATCGTGCGGCTGACCATGCTGTTTTGGGTGCCCACCCGGCGCTCGCCTGAGGCGGCCAAGGGCTGGCTCTTGCTGATCTTCTTTCTGCCGTTTCCCGGCCTCATTCTGTATTGGCTCATCGGCCGGCCGTATCTGCCGCAATGGCGGAAGGAGCGGATGGACAAACTGATGCCGGCGCTCCAGGCCATCGCCGACCGGCTGGCCAAGCACCCCAATATCTTTCGCCCCAAGGTGCCTTCCGAGCTGGAGCAGGCCGTCACGCTGGCCGAGAACCTGGGGCACATGCCGATCCTGGGCGGCAATCAGGCGGAATTGCTCAGCTTGTATCAAGGCAGCATCGACCGCCTGGTCCACGACATCGACGCCGCCCGCAACCACGTGCACCTGCTGTACTACCTCTTCGCACTGGACGACACGACACGGCCGGTGTGTGACGCCTTGGCCCGCGCCGTCAAGCGCGGCGTAACGTGCCGCGTGCTGGTCGATGCGCTGGGCTCCCGGCGGATGCTCAAAACGCTGCTGCCCCGCCTGACGTCCGCCGGCGTGCAGGTGCAGCAGATGCTGCCGACGGGCTTCTGGCGGCGGACGGCGGGCCGGCGCGACCTGCGGAACCATCGCAAGATCGCCGTGATCGACGGCCACGTGGGCTTCACCGGCTCGCAGAACCTCATCCGGCCGACCTTCAAGGAAGGCATCGTCTACGAAGAGATGGTGGTCCGCGTCACCGGGCCGGCGGTCACCGAGCTGCAGTTCGTCTTCGTCGCCGACTGGTACCTGGAGACCGGCGACGTGCTCGACACGCCGGGGGTGTTCCCCGATCCCGAGCTGACCGGCGAAGTCGCCGCCCAGGCGCTGCCCAGCGGCCCCGGCTTCGCGCCGCAAGCGAACCAGCGGCTGGTGGTGGCGCTGATCCACGGGGCGCGGGATCGGGTGGTGCTGACCACGCCGTATTTCATTCCCGACTCGCCGCTGGTGCAGGCGCTGCAAATGGCCGTGCAGCGCGGGGCGCACGTGCACCTCGTGGTCTCGGAGAAGGAGGACCAGCTCCTGGTGGGCCAGGCGCAGAAGTCGTACTACGAGCAGCTCCTGGAAGCCGGGGTGTTCGTGCACCTCTTCCAGGACGAGTTCCTGCACGCCAAGCACCTGACGATCGACGACCAGGTGTCGCTGATCGGCTCGAGCAACATGGACATTCGCTCGTTCGTGCTCAACGCGGAGATCAGCCTGCTCGTCTACGATCAGAACGTGACGCGCAAACTTCAAGAGGAACAAACGCGCTACTTCGCCCGCAGCCGCACGCTGGACCTGGACGAATGGCGGAAGCGCGGCTTTTGGCCGCGGTTCTCGGAAAACATCTGCCGGTTGGTGAGCCCACTGCTGTAGGGCGCTCCGGCATTCGTTGGCGCTCCCGCAGTATGCCGGTGTGGTATACTTCTCAAACATGGATGCGGGTCTCGTTGAGGCAACGATCCCGACACGGACGTTTCGATCCATCCTCAGAGCTGGGGGCAAGCCAGGGGTCGAACATGTCAATTCCAGGTCACATAAAAAACGGCGTCGTCGTCTTCGATGAGCCGGTGTCGTTACCCGACGGGACGGCCGTGCGCGTGGAGCCGGTGCCTGAGGGACCGCGGAAGACGCTCGCCGAGCGGTTCAAGAACGTGATCGGCGTCGGCGTGGATTTGCCCGAGGACATGGCGAAAAACCACGATCAGTATCTGCACGGGACGCCGAACCGATGAAAGCGGTCTTCGCCGACACGTACTACTGGTTGGCGCTGATCAACCCACGTGACCACGCTCATCAAGAGGCTCTCACCCTCTCGCAGTCCTTATCCGAGCCGCTTGTTACCACGATGTGGGTGCTGACGGAGGTGGGCGATGCCATGCGCGACCCGGCGAATCGGCTTACGTTCGTGCAGCTCCTGCGCGACATCGCCAGCGATCCGCTAACGACCGTGGTACCGGCCGAACAGAAGTGGTTCGACCAAGGCGCGGCCTTGTACGCAGCGCGGCTAGACAAGAAATGGTCGCTGACGGACTGCATCTCCTTCGTCGTCATGCAAGCGATGGGACTTACGGACGCGCTGACGGGCGACGGCGACTTCGTGCAGGCGGGGTTTCGCAAGTTGATGATGTAAGGCCGAGGTCGCTTGGCAGTTCCGCTACGAGTCGCGTAAGCATGGCAGAATTCGCTGCTTGGCAACCATCAAAGCAACCATTCCTCGCGCCTCAGCTCTTGCAGCCGCCGCAGGCCGCCGCAGCGGTCCAGGTATTCGACGAAGTCTTTCACGCCGAAGAGGTACTTCTCAAGAAACGCGGCGTGCGTGGCCGGGTCGCGTTCGGCTTGCAGCCATTCCTGGATGTGATTCTCGTCGGAGAAATACTCGTACGGCATGTTGCCGGGGTAGCTGCCGAAGGGGACTTCGCAGACGGCATCGACACAGAAGAACGGGATCACTGTCCGCGTCGGCTCGCGGCGGATTTCGCTTTCCGGGATCAGCCGCTCGCAGGTGACGATCACTTTCTTGGCGGCGCGGGCCAAATCCAGGTCGGCCACCGACGTGCCGAGGATGCGGCTGTTGCCGAAGCGGTCGGCCTCGTGGACGTGGATCACCGCCACGTCGGGCCAGAGGGCCGGCACGGCGGCCAGCCGTTGGCCGGTGAAGGGGCAGTCGATGGCGCGGGCCGCGCTGCGCTCGAAGGTGTCGGTGCCCAGCATGGTGCGCACCGGCAGGAACGGCACACCCATGGCCGCGGCGCGCAGCCGCACCGCCAGCACGTAGTTCGTCCATTCGCACACCTCGACGTCGCCGCTTTCCATCACCCGCCGGCCGTGCGGCGAGAGGCCCCGCGCCTCCAGGCCCACGACGTAGGCGATATCGACTTTGGCCAAGAGCTTGCCGCGGCCGGTGAGGTTGCCGGCGCAGAGAATCTGAAAGTCGTGCGTGGCCGTGTGCCCGGCGAACGACAGATTCTGCCTGCCCTGGCGGACGATCTCGTGCAGGGCGGCAGTGGCGATGCGGTCGCCGCCGAAGCCGCCGGAGCCGAGATAATCGCCGTCGGCCACGAAGCGGGCCACGGCCTCCGGCACAGTCATCCGCTTATCGACCAGACCGCGCGGCCGGGCGCGAAACGCCGCCCGCGCCGCCTCGCAATCGGGGCTGGCGAAGAGCGGACCCTTTCCGTGCTGGGTGACGTTGGAAGGCATGAAGACGGAGGTCAGGCTTCGGGGTTCTTGCTCCGTCCCGCAGCGGGGCCTCACGAGGCTAGGCTACGTTGGCGCGGGTGGCGCGGTCAATTTGCACTTTGCATCTTGCAATTTGCACTTTGCATTGGCCGCGACCAACTCCCGAATGCAAATTGCAAAGTGTAAAATGCAAATTGTAAAATGTCGGCCCCTTGAAAACGGGAATCTAAAGTGCGAATTCCTACGCTCCCGCCGGGCCGACGCTTTGCCTCTTCAGCTCCCGCATCAGGAAGCTGATGGTCCGGCCGTAGGCGGCCACTGCCGCCGGGAAGTCTTTCTTGCCCACGGCCTGCTGAGCGGCGCGGGTCATCTGGTCGATGTGCGACCAGTCGATGCGCCAGTCTTCTTCGATGGCGGCGGCGCGCAGTTGCTCGAAGATCCGCGCCAACTCCTGAGTGAACGGCAGTTCCGGCTGGCAGTTATAGGTGCGGTGCGGGCCGCGGCCCAGCCGGGCGCGGGGCAGCTCGTCGCCCTTCTTGCTCAGCACGTTATTGAGGAGCAGCGTGAGCACCACGCCCACGACGCCGACGATCAAGGCCGGCAACGGCTGCGACAAGGCCGCCAGCACGCCGGCCACGGCCACGCTGAGCCCCATCGCCAGCCACACCAGCAGCGGGATGCCGCGACTCGTCGGGCCGGCCCCCGCTTCCACTCCTTCGTTGAGGTTTTCCATCACGCGGGCGACGATGACCGTGATGTTGTCCGGACCGCCGCGCAAGTTGGCCATGTCCACGAGCAACTGCACGGCCTCCTCCGGCGGCAGGCACTGCAGGATCGTGCCGATCTCCTCGTCCCGGACCTCGCCCGACAGGCCGTCGCTGCAGAGCAGGAACACGTCGCCGACGGTGACTGGGAACGGGCCTTCGAGATCGACCTCGACATCCGGGTTGGGGCCGAGCGACCGCGTGATGATGTTGCGGGGAACGTGCGGATTGCCGGCGGTGATCTGGCCGGCGGCCGTCAGCTCCCAGACGAGCGAATGGTCGAAGGAAAGCTGATCGAGCTGCGAACCCCGCAGACGGTAGACGCGGCTGTCGCCCACATGGGCCACGATGGCCCCTCGCGGCAAGAGCAGGAGGGCGCTCGTCGTGGTGCCCATGCCATGGAAGTCGGGGTTCGCCTGGCCCCGGTTGTGGATCACTTGGTTGGCTTCCTGGATGGCCTTTTGCAGGGCGACGTGGGCCGGCTTATCGCGGTTTTTCTGGTAGGTGAGCGGGATCGTGTCCACGGCCAGCTTGCTGGCCAGCTCGCCGGCCGCGTGGGCGCCCATGCCGTCGGCGACGATGAACAGGTGCCCGTTGCGGAGCCAGGCGTCGTCGCTGGTCGCCAACTGGACGACGTGAGAGTCTTGATTGTTCGTGCGGCGGAGGCCGACGTCGCTCAAGGCGGCGTGCTGCACGCCGTGCTGGACCTTCAAGGCAGATGCCATGGTGGGAACGCGCGCGGAGAGGGAGGGATGGGACGAACCCTCTCCAGGAGTTCGTCCTCTGAGCTTGCCTGAACCCCGCTGCTCCCTACCTCCGCTCCCAGCAGGGGCACGCTTCAGCCCTATTGTAGTTGCCCCAGGCCTTTCCGGCCAGTTCGACCGGTCAAGCCACGTGGCCGCGTCTCTTCCGAGACGCGACTACGAGTCTCGGAGAGACTCGTCCACGTGACCGGCTATTCCCGGTCATCCAGCGGGGGGAACTGGATGCGGGCCAGCTTGACGGCCGGGTCGTGCCGGGGATGGAAGAGCAGCTCCGCCGCCGCGATATGGCTGACGCGGGCCCGCAACGAGCGGACGATGCCCTGTGACACGCCGTCGATGTAGCCGTGCAGCGGGCGTTTGTCCGGATCGAGCGATGTGAGCTCGACCTCCGCGCTGAGCGGCAACACGGCCGGCCGCCATTGGTGCGGCCGCAGGACGTTCGAGCCGACCAGAGTCAGCACGGGGCTGTTCAGCGGCACGGGCGTGGCCCCCATGGCGTGGGCGTAGGCCGTCGAGCCGGCGGCGGTGGCCACCAGCGCCCCGTCGGCCACGAGCTTCGGCAGCCGGACTTCGCCGTTGACTTTGACCTCGATCCAAGCGGTTTGGCCCGTTTCGCGCTCCACCCAGGCGTCGTTGAACGCCAGGGACGTGTGCCGCTGGCCAGTGGAGTCTTCGGTCTCCACGTAGAGGAGCGGCATGTGGGCCACAACCAGATCGGTATGGGCGAACTCGGGGCCGCTCGACGTGTCATCCTCGCCAGCAGCCCGGCTGCTTCGACGGCAGGACGGACTGCCAGTCCGTCCTACCGATTGGTCGTTGAGCAGGAACCCCATGTGCCCGGTGTTGACGCCGTAGAACGGCAGCCGCAGCCGCCAATGCTCGCGGATGGCGTGGAGCATCGTGCCGTCGCCGCCGATGACGAGGATCACATTGGGGTCCTCGTGCTCCCAGCGGCGATAGACCTCGGCCAAGGCACGGGCCTCGGCGCCGCGGGGGTCGGCGAACACCAGGCCGCGGACCTTGTCCAGGCGGAGCTGCATCGACTGCGAGGTCGGCCCGCCGCGGTACAGACGGTGCCGCTCGATGTAGGCCGCGACCTCGGGCGTCACCAGGCCGTCGATCGGTTGATGGTGGAAGACTTTGTCGCGAATGCTCGGCGGAGCGGGCCAGGGCAGCTCGATGACCTGACAGCGCGGCGGCAGGTCGCGCGGGGGCAACTCCTCGCCTACCCGGCGCAAGGCCAGAAAGCGGCCGTCGCGCCACAGCTTGCCGCCGTCTTGCCAGGAAGTCTGGATTGGGGACTGGCCCGCCGCGCCGCCACGCAACCAGGCGGCCTCGACCACGTGCCACACTTCGCGGCCGCCTTCGCCGTCGTCGGCGAACCTCCGCTCCAGCTCGCAGTTTGACGTAAACTGACTGGCTTCCAGGTCCGACAGTTCGATGCGCGTCTTAGGCTCGCGGCGGAACGTCATATCGACCATCGCCGCCCGGTGGATGCCCGGCACGTCGTGCGTCACCGGCTTATCCGGCCGCGGCCCGCAAGGGACGACCACCACCTGGTCCACGTGCTCGGCGAGCGCACGCGCCGTGAGGCGGTGATGCTCACCAGGAGGATTGAAACTGCCGCCATAAAGGGCTAGGCGCATGACGCGTGCAGGCTTGGGGAGGATGCGTCCGGTGGGCCGTTAATACTTCACCGCGCTGGTCGCCCGCTTGAGCGCTTGCCGCATGTCGCCCACGGGCGCTTCGTGGCCGGTGAAGAGCTGATATTGCAGCGACGCCTGGCGGATGAACATCTCCACCCCCGTGATCACGTGGCACTCGCGCTCGCGGGCCAGCTTGATGAACAGCGTGTTCTCCGGGTTGTAGACCGTGTCGAAGACGACGCCGCCGGGCTTGAAGGCCTGGAACTCGAACGGGCTTTCGTCCACCTCCGGGTGCATGCCGACCGGCGTGCAATTCACCAGGATGTCGGCCTCGACGCTCAGGCGTTGTTCCCAGGGCGTCACGCGGCATTGCAGCCGCTGGGCGAGCCGCTCGGCGTTCTCGAACGTCCGCGAGGCGATGGTGACGGTCGCCCCGCGGCGGACCAGCCCATAGGCGATGGCCTTGGCGGCCCCACCGGCGCCCAGGATCAGCGCCGAGGCGCTCTGGATGTCTTCCGCCGACTTGCCAATGGCCTTGAGGGCCGACTCCAGGCTGTCCATGGCCGCGCGGTAGTCGGTGTTGTAGCCGATGTTGGCCGGGCCTTCGAACAGCACCGTGTTGGCGGCGCCGATGCCGTTGACGGCGCTGTCCACGCGCGTCAGGTATTTGAGCACGGCCTCCTTGTGCGGGATCGTGACGCTCAGCCCGCACAGGCCCATGTCGCGGGCATCGCGGAGGAACTCTTCCAGGTTCTCCTTGGGCACGCGGAACGGCACGTAGATCTTATTGAGGTCTTGCGTGCGAAAGGCCGTGTTGTGGATCAGCGGGCTGAGGCTGTGGCCGATCGGGTCGCCGATCACGCCGTAGACTTCCGAGTCGCCCCGGATGTGGTCGTAGTCGTAGACGTCTTTCATCTCCTGATAGCTCAATTGGCCGGGCGCGAGCTGCCGCTCGTGGTGGAAGGTGGCATAGGTGAACGGCGCCCCGAACCGGCCGGTGAGCACCCGCGAGGGGATACCCAGGTCGCCCATGCAAATGCCGACGGTCGGCACCTGGGCCTTTTTGACGACTTCGAGCATCCGCAGGTTGTCGTGCGGCGTGTTGGCCATGGTGGCCAGCTTGACCACGTCGGGGTCGAGGGCCGCCAGGCGCTGATGGACTGCCCACAGATCGTCGGGGGTCTTGCGGAAATCGTGATAGCTGACGATCCGCTTGGTGCGGCCGTAGCGCGGGATGGCGGCGGCGGCATCTTCTTCCAGGTCCACGAACTCGACGCCGGCCACCACGGCGCTGCGCAGCAGCCTGCGGCGCTGCTCCTCGTCGCCGCGGTACAGCCCGCCGTCGTCGCGGCGACGAATGGTCACCACCACCGGGCAGGGCCGCCCGTCGATTACCTTCTGGAGATCGACTCGGCTGCGGAGGTAATCGAGCCGCAACTCGACGAGCTGCGCCCCCTGCTCGACCAGGTTGCGGTGCTCGACGACCACCTGCTTATGCCGACCGCGGCCGATGCTGACACAGATCATGTTCACGTAGCGGCAATGGCTGAAAGAAGTGTGGGCGACTCGCTCCGCGAGTCGCGGCTCAACCCGGGAAACGAGTCTGCCGCAACTCCGCGTGACGTGCCTCACGCGGAGCGTGAGGCCTACACTACGATTCTAGCCGAAGGGGACGGTCGGTTTCTATCGCAGGATCACCGCGTCGGCCACATCGAGGTCGAGCGTCAGCACGGTGGCCTCGCCGTCGCGGCGGAGGCTCCGTTAGGTTGGCGCAGTCGCCGCGCTTCAACCACTTCGCGAAACAGCGCCAGGTAGCCCTGGGCGATGTGGCTCCAGCGGTATGGCTCGACCGAGGGCCGCGCCTGCTGGGCGAGACGATCGCGGGCCGCGGGGTCCTCGAGCAATCCGCCCAGGATGCCGGCCAGCTCCGCGGCGTCGCCGGCGGAATACAGCTCGCCGTTGATGCCTGGCTTCACGATGTCCGGCGTGCCGCCCACGCGGCTGCCGATCACCGGCGCGCCGCAGCAGAGCATCTCAAAGAGCACCAGGCTCATCGGCTCCTGACGGATCGAGGGAGAAACCGCGACGGCCGCGTGCTGCAAGAGCGATAGCTTGTCGTCGCCGTGGACGAAGCCAGGGAAGCACACGGTCGGCGGCGGATCGCCCGGCGCCGGCAGCTTCGAAGCCGCTTGCCATCCGTGCTGCTCGGCTTGCCGCCGAAGCTGCGGCAGGTAATCGCCTTCGCCGGCGATCACCAGGCTGACTTGCGGGTGTTTCGCGCGCACCTGGGCGAAGGCGTCCACGAGCGTCTGAAAGCCCTTCAGCTCCACAATGCGGCCCATGGCGAAGACGTAGGGGCCGGCCACCGGGCGGCGGCCGGCGGGATGCTGCGACCATTCGTCCGGCCAGCCGTTGGGCAAGAAGCGGACGAGTCCCCGCGGCTGGGCGAGCGCTTCCAGCCGCTCACGCACGTAGCTGCTGATGCAGGCCAGCGCGTCGGCATCGCGGATGGCCAGGCTCATCCGCTGTCGGACCACGGGCCGCGTCAGGAAGCGGCTGCCGTGCATTACATCGCCCCCGTGGGAGAGGACGACGTAGGGCACGCCGGAGGCTTGGGAGAACAACCGGGCGACGTGCCCCGGCCAGTACGAATCGGAAGCCAAGAGCACGTCGAGGGGCGATTGCGCATGCAGCCGCCGTACGACGCGAACGTACCGCGATAGCCCCCAACGCGTGGAAAAGGGCCGGGCCAGCGGCACCCAGCGGTACGCTGGGGTCCAAGTTCGGTTGCGCCGCCTTTTGCTCGCCGGGGCCGAGAGCATCACCACCTCGTGCCCCACGGACTGCCACAGGGCGGCCAAGCGGTCGAGCACTTCCTCCGCGCCGCCGACTTGATCGAAACAGAAGTTGGTCAGGATGCCGATGCGCATGAGGCTCGCTCGGGGGGCATCAGGCGGCTGAACGGACGGCGGCGCGTTGCCGGCGTTTTTCGGCCCGATAGGCGCGATGATGGCC
>JBGQHD010000067.1:0-11237 GCA_041497795.1 Planctomycetia bacterium | reverse complement strand
GCATGCGAGCCCGTGGATGGTTTACTGTCTCCGTGGGGCACGTTTCCAACGTGCCTTGCAGCTCTGGGCACGTTGGAAACGTGCCCCACGGCCAGTTGGAAACGTGACCCACGGCCAGTTTCATCCCTTTCCGCCCGATCGGCAAGGTCTGAGGCAAACACCCTATCGCGGCCGGCCGCCGGGCCGATTAGGCTACGAGTCAGATTGCCTTAACTCTCTTCACCCCTCGACACTTACGCCGTTGCCGCCAAGTTGCGTGCGCAATACCGACCCACGTGTGCACACGCAACTTTGGCGGCCAGCGCTAGCACGCAACGCTCATGCGGCAGACTGAAGGTTGCGGCCGAAACAGCCGCCTGCCCAAAGCCAGCTCCTTGAGGGTCAAGGCCGGCGACTGCCTCCTCGAGGGGGTCGCCTACGGCTATCTGACGACGCTGATCGTCATGCTGGGCGTGTTCGTGGGCCGCGAGTTCGTGAAACCGCCGCCCGGACGCCCCCCGGCGGCCGACACCGTGGCTTCGATGGCCAACTGGGACGGCATTTGGTACCGGGGGATCGCGGAGCGCGGTTACTGGTTCCACCCGCATCAGCGATCGCCGGTGGCCTTCTTTCCCGCGTACCCGCTCTTGGGCAGGGCGGTGGCCGCCGTTACTGGCCTGCGAGCCGATCTGGCGCTCGTCGTCGTATCGCAGCTCTGCTTCCTCGCCACGTGTGTGATGGCCGCCGCCTACGTCCGTGATCGCTTTGGCGAACCGGGCCGGGCGGCTGATCTGCCGACCTACGTGCTGCTGGCGATGGGGCTGTTCCCGGCCGGCTTCTTCCTGCGGATGGCGTACAGCGAGTCGCTGTTCCTGCTGCTCACCGTGCTCGTGCTCTACGCCATCCAGCGGCGCTGGCATCCGCTGGCCGTGGCGCTGCTCACGGGAGTGGCGACGGCCGCGCGGCCGACCGGCGCGGCGCTGCTCTTGCCGCTGGCGCTCTACCTCTGGCACGAGTCGCCCAGCCGCTGGGCGTTCGTCCGCCGCCTGGCCCTGTATGGCCCGATCGGCTGCTGGGGCCTGGCGGCGTACATGGGATTCCTGTACGCCGAGTTCGATGAGCCCCTGGCATTCGTGGTCGCCCAACAAAACTGGCAAATTCGCCCGGAGACGCCACTCGCCCAACGGCTGTTGGACCTGGCGACGCTGGAGCCGGTCCTGAGCGTTTACGATTCTGGCTCGCCCGGCCATTGGGGGCGGGTCGCGCCCGTGTCGCCGTTTCTGAGCCTGCCGTTTGCCAACCCGATCTATCTGATCGCGGCGGCCGCGCTGCTGGTCGTCGGCGGCTGCAAGCGTTGGCTGAATCGCTACGAGCTATGGCTCGGCGCCGGGCTGCTGCTGATCCCTTACGCGACGCGCGGCCACGAGATGTGCCTGGCCTCGGCGGGCCGATTCGCGAGCGTGGCGTTTCCGTGCTACCTGGTCGCGGCCCAGCTCCTGTGCCGCCTGGGCTACGCTGCCGTGGCTGTACTTGCCGTGGCCGCCGCGCTGCTGGGCGCCTACGCGGCGCTCTTCGCGGCCGGGTATTGCTTGATCTGACCAAAGCAAGCACCCCGGCTGTCTCGCAGCCTAACCTAAGACGAACGTAACGCGCACACTCGGGTACCAAGTAAGAGCAGGCGAGCGTTATACTCTGTCGTTATTGGACGGTAATGCTCGGTCGCTTTCATGGAAGTGCGTAGGCTTAGCGCGGCACAAATATCGCGACATGTGGATGACGCCGCCAAATGAGGACTGCCAATAGCAAACGCCGCTGGTTGCAGTTTAGTCTGCGGACCTTGCTGATCTGCTTGACGACGGCGTGCGTCTTGCTGGCGGTTATGTATCGTTATGTGGAGCCTTGGCTCGACGACAGCCCCATCGCCAACGCCATCGAGCGTGCCGGCGGTTCGTGCGAGACCGTTCCCGTCGGGCCCGACTTCTTGCGAGCGTGGTTTGGGCCCCGCACGCTTCAGCGCGTTACCGTGGTGGATTTATCGCAGCCCGAGGGCACGGCGGCCTGCCTGGCGGATTTGCCTCGGTTGCGGTGGCTCGAAAAGGCAACACTCGCCGGTGCGAGGTTTACCGACGAGAATCTCGCCGCCATCGGTCGCTTGGAACGACTGCGGGAATTGTCGCTGCGTGGAACGACCGTTACCGCCGGGCACATTGCACGGCTGAGGGCCGAGCGACCTGGCCTCAAGATCAGCGTGGAACCGCTGGAAATCACGTTTGCCGACCTTCGGTTTGAAGAAGCAAAGGGCCAGTCGTTCAGTCGCGCGCATTTGTCGTCACGAATTCTCTGCCTCGATGGTAGCCCGGTGCGCATCGAGGGTCATGTATTTGGCGGCCCGAGAACGCTGCGCGACAACCAATTCCTGCTCGCGCGCGAGGACCGGTGGCCGCGCCACGGTCGAGCATCGCTCCCAATCGACGATGAGCATTTGTACGCGACCATCTTGATCGAGATGAGGGAAGGGATGGAAGTAGGGTTTTCCATTCCTTCGTCGCCCGTCACCATTCAAGGAACGTTGCGGGTCGAGTACTTCCACGATCCGGGAACGGGAGATAGGGCGGTGTATCGCATGGGCGACGCCGAGGAAGTTCAAGACAGGCCTTAGGAATTGCTCGCCACCAATAGCGATGAGGTAACTCTGACAAGTCGCGTGCGGATTCGCTGGCAGTCCTTTCCGGCGGCGATGGACGCGAAGGGCGTGGACGGGGACGCCTGTCGGGTATATGCTCCTCGCCGCATGACCTTTGTCACGAAGGCAGCTTACCTCGCCTGTAGAAGGGCGCGAAATGCACTCGAAGCACATCTCGACGATCGCATTCCTGGCATCTTGCACGGTCTATACCGCCGCACTGCATGGCATCACGTACGGTCAAGAGCCTCAAATAAGCAAGGTCTGGCAACTTTTTGAGGAATTGGATAGCGACAAGCTGCCTGCCGAGCGGCGCACCGAGATTCTCGTTTCGTTGATCGATGAGGTCGGAGGGTACGATGGCGACAATATTCTCCATGTCCTCGGAAAGCAGATGAAGAAGCACGCCGTCGCTCGTAAGGTCGTGCTGCCGCGATTTGCGGAGCTGATTAGTTCGGCACGACAAGGATATGGTCACATACCGCGTCGGCGCCTGTGCCGCGTCCTGAATGCGCTGCTTACCGTGGGCGAGGCGCCGCCCGAAGCCGTGGCGGAAGCGGAGGCAGTTCTCAAGGACGCGAAAGACCATCCCTTTGCTGCCCCCAAAGCAGCGGCTCTGTTGCTTTGCGTTGATCCAACTCGCCGAGATGTGCAGCAATGGCTCGCCGAGAAGTTGCAGAGCAAGAATCGCGAAGAACGAATGAGGGCGGCCGCGGCACTGGGCGCAACAGGCAAGCGTGCCGAGGTAATGGTGGCCAAACTTCAGCCCCTGCTCAAGGACGAGGCGGTCGAAGTGCGGGTCATGGCCGCTCGTTCGCTGTGGAAGATCGATACTCGGTCTCCCAATGTGGCCAGCGTCCTGCAAGAGTCGCTTCGCGAAAAGCCGATGAGTGTGCTTCTGGAGCCGATATCCTTCAGTTCATGGAACCCAGACCACAGGCACCTAGCGGTCATATACCTGGGGCAAATGGGCACGGACGCGAAGGAAGCAGCCAGCGACATCGCGCGCTTGCTGAAGGACGACGATAAGAACATGCACTGGTTTGCCGCCCAAGCGCTAGGGCCGATTGGCGTTCGGACCCCGGATGTGCTCAGCGCGCTGGAAGCGGCCAAAGGGGATTCGAACGTAGCGGTTTCGAAATCCGCGGCGGAGTCTTTGGAGATGCTGACGCGACCGAAAGCATCGCCGAGTGCCAAGCCGTGACAAGCACCCCGGTTGCTATCAAGCAGCCGGGGCACCGGTGTCGTCGGCATTCTCGTCGCTCCCGCCTGCGAGGCGAGAGAGAGGTGGCGGGACAGAGACGCGGGACAGAGACATTATGCCGCTCGGCAAGCGGCACCTACTTTAGTACCGCTCCCGCGTGCCGCCGGCCGGGCGCCATTCCAGGCTCGTCGTCTGCCGGGGTGGGTCGCTGACGAGCTGCCGGCCGCCCATCTCGCTCCCCCCGTCGGCGGTGCGCGTCGCCCCGGGGGCTGGCGGAATCGACGATGGCGCGTCCACGGCCATGCGCTCCGTCACCTGCACGTCGGCCATGCGATGCGTGACGACCGGCACGCGCTCCGTGCGCTCGACGGGGATCAGCCGCGACGAGGTGATCGGCGTGCGAACCGTCTCGCTGCGCAGCTCCAGCCGCGTGCGGGGGACGAGCCGATAGGCGATGTACGGAGTGGCGAACAGGTTCCAGCGGTTCACCCAGTACGGTTCCCACTCATACTCGGTGACCGGCAATTGCACGATCCGCTCGATGTCGCGGGTCTCGGTGGCCAGCTCTTCGCGGTAGACCGTGCTCTTGCGCTCCTGGTATTGCACCTCGGTGACCGGCCGCCGCTCGGTGCGGTTGGTCACCCGGTACTGCCGGCCGCCTTCGGTGACGGTATCCTGGCCCAGCGCCGTGGCGCACGCTAGCACCGGCCAGGCCAACGCCGTGACCCACATCCTTGCGGTCATTGGTCAACTCCCGGAACGGAGCAAGAAGAGGTTCCAACCGGTTTTATCGGCAGCAGCGGGCGGTAGCATGAGCCGGACTACCGCGAACCACCGGCAGCCGGCCGGGCAGCCTCCCTGGCCCTGGCGACGACGTTCTCGACCGTGAAGCCGAAGTGCCGCATCACGTCTTTGAGCGGGGCCGAGGCCCCGAAGCTGCTCATGCCGATGAACACGCCGCGCGGGCCGAGGTAGCGCTGCCAACCTTGCACGATGCCGGCCTCGACCGCCACGCGGGCGGCGATGCCCGGTGGCAGCACGCTGTCGCGATAGGCGGCGTCCTGTTCCTCGAACAGCTCCCAACTAGGCATGCTGACGAGCCGCGCGGCCACCCCCTCCGCCATGAGCTGCTCGTAGGCCGCCACGCAAAGCTGCAGCTCGCTGCCGGTGCCGATCAGGATGACCTTGGCCTCGGGCGAGCCGGCCAGGACGTACGCTCCCCGCCGCAGTCCGTCGGCGGAAGAGTAACGGGCGCGATCGAGCGTCGGCAGGTTCTGCCGCGTAAGCACGAGAGCCACGGGGCGATTCGTGAGCGGCAGGATCGTGCGGTATGCGGCGGCCACTTCGTTGGCGTCGCCGGGGCGGATGACGACCAGATTCGGGATCGCCCGCAGGGCCGCCAGGTGCTCGACCGCCTGGTGCGTCGGGCCGTCTTCGCCCAGGCCGATCGAGTCGTGCGTGAAAACATAGAGCACGGGCTGCCGCATGAGCGCGGCCAACCGGATCGACGGCCGGCAATAATCGCTGAACACCAGGAACGTGCCGCCGTAGGGGCGCAGCCCGCTCAGGACCATGCCGTTGAGGGCGGCGGCCATGCCGTGCTCGCGGACGCCGAAGTGGAAGTTGCAGCCGCCGCGCTGCTCGGGGCCGAAGTCGGCGGCGCCCGGATACTTGAGCATCGTGTTGTTCGAGGGCGCCAGGTCGGCCGAGCCGCCGATGAGCCACGGCACGCGCTTGGCCACGGCGTTGAGCACCTGGCCCGACGAGGCCCGCGTGGCCAGCCCCTTGGCGTCGGCCGGAAACGTGGGAATCTCGGCATCCCAGCCCTCGGGCAGCCGGCCTTGCTGCATCCGCAGTATCTCGTCGGCTTCCTTCGCATACTTGGTCTGGTACTGGCGGAACTTGCCCTCCCACTCCTCGCGCGCGCTTCGGCCGCGCTGGCCGATGCCGTTCTGGAAGTGCTCACGGACTTCGTCGGGCACGAGGAACTGCTGATCGGCCGGCCAGCCGTAGACGCCTTTCGTGGCCCGGACCTCGTCGGCGCCCAGCGGCGCGCCGTGGGCGTCGTGATGGTCCTGCTTGTGGGGCGCGCCCCAGGCGATGTGGCTGCGAACGATGATCAGGGTCGGCTTGTCGCGCGTGCGCTGGAATTCGTCCAGCGCCGCGCTCACGGCGGACAGGTCGTTGGCGTCGGCGACCGAGATGACGTGCCATCCCAGGCCGCGGAACCGCGTGGCCACGTCGTCGCTGAAGGCCAGCGACGTCGAGCCTTCGATGGTGATGCGGTTGTCGTCGTAAATCCAGCACAGGTCCGAGAGCCGCAGATGGCCGGCCAGCGAGGCGGCCTCGTTGCTGACCCCCTCCATCAGGTCGCCGTCGCTGCACAGGACATAGACCTTGTAGTCGAAGAGCGGAAAGCCGGGCCGGTTGTACCGCGCGGCGAGCCACTCCTGGGCGATCGACATGCCGACGCTGTTGCCGCAGCCCTGGCCGAGCGGGCCGGTGGTGGTCTCGACGCCGGTCGTCTCGCCGTGCTCCGGATGGCCCGGCGTGCGGCTGTGAAGCTGGCGGAAGCGCTTGATCTCCTCCAGCGGAACGGCCAGCTCGTCACGTGGGCGAGTCTCTCCGAGACTCGCACTCGCGTCTCGGAGAGACGCGGCCACGTGCCCCACCTGCCGCACGCCCGCCAGGTGCAGCAGCGAGTAGAGCAGCATCGACGCATGCCCGCAGGAAAGCACAAACCGGTCGCGCCCCGGCCAGAGCGGCTGCTCTGGATCGTAGCGCAGCACCTCGTTCCATAGCACGTAGGCGACGGGCGCCAGGGCCATGGGCGTGCCAGGGTGCCCGCTGGCGGCTTTCTCCACGGCGTCCATGGAGAGCGTGCGGATGGTGTTGATGGCGAGCTGTGTGAGCGAAGACGTGGCGGTAGTCATCGGCGGCAAGGGCAGTCAAAGGACAAGAAGCGCGGAGGCGCGTCGTGCAAAGAAAACGACCACAGAGGCACAGAGAGAAGTACGGGATTCTCTAGGTCACCAACCCCCGACTTCCTTACGCGTCGCAAAGACTATAACCACGGATAACGCGGATGCCACGGATACGGCGAAGAGAATCCGTGTCATCCGCGCTATCCGTGGTCTCGTCGGTTGCGGCTACGCCGCGCTCGATTCTCTGTGACTCGGTGGTTGTCCAGGGTTTCAATCAGCGGCCTTATTCCTTTAGGGTCTCCGGCTTGTATTCGTGGTCGCGCTTTTGCACCACGGTCGCCTTCTTGATGACGTCGTGCTTGACGCTGGGGAGCTCTCGCCGGCCGATCTGGGTCTTGGCAAACTTATCGACGTTTTCCATCCCCTTGATTACCCGGCCGAATACGGTGTGCTTCCCGTCCAAATGGTCGGTCTTCACGAAGGTGATGAAGAACTGCGAGCCACCCGTATCTGGCTTCTCAGTTTTGGCCATGCTGATGACGCCGCGCTCGTGTTTCTTGGCATCCTTGCGGGTGCATTCGTCCTTGATGCGGTAGCCGGGGCCGCCCGTGCCATCGCCCTTGGGATCGCCGCCCTGGGCCATGAACTCGTCGATCACGCGATGGAACTTGAGCCCGTCGTAATACCCTTTTTCCACCAGGCTGATGAAGTTGGCCACGGTGTTGGGGGCGTTGTCCTCATACAGCTCCAGCACGACGTCGCCCTGGCTGGTTTGCAGCAGCACCTGCGGCAATTGCTTGTCGTCCACGATTTTCACTTTCCTCTCCTTGGCAGCCTCGGGGGCCTTGTCCTCTGCCGGCGCCGAGGCCCACACGCAGGCAAAAAGAATGGTTGCGGCAATCGCCAGTACGGTCCGTGATTTCATGGGAGATGTCCTGGTTCGCGCGGTGTTTGATGGTCCCGCGGGCCGAGGCCGGCGGGAGGGCATAATCTCCTGCGTAACGCGCCCAAGTATGGCCTTTGGGCGTGAAGCTGGCAAGTTGGCGCGCTCGCGATGAGGCGCCGCCGCACCGGCCTCGCAGCCGAAGTCGCCAGACTTCGGGGGTGCCGGCCTCGTAGCGGAAGTCGCCAGACTTCGGGGGGGCCGTTCTGGAGGATGACGAAGAGGGAGGAGAGGAGAAGTGCCGTGAGCGAGTCTCGCCGAGACTCGCCTTCGCGCCTCGGAGAGACGCGGCCACGCGGCTGCAAGCCGAATTCGGCGCACGCTCACGGCCGCCGAAGCAGCCATCCCCCCAAGCCGCGCAGGTCGCGCACCGACGCGGCGACGGTCTCCTGCCAATTCGGATGGCGGGCCGCGACGCGGGCGACCAGCTCCGGCTGGTCCTTTTCCAGCCCCAGCCGGGCGGCGGTCGCCAGCTTGGCCAGGTCGAGCGACTGCTTGGTGAAGTCGTTGCCCGCTACCGGATCGACCTCCTGCCAGCACTTCCACAGCCGGCGAGCCGACTCGTCCGGCAGTTTCTCCAGGAACTCCGGGGCGGCCAGCGGCAGCAAGGCGGGCCACGCGCTGGAGAGCACGACGAACGCCCGCAGCTCGTCGCCCCGCCACTGTCGGCCCAGGCGCTCCGCCACGTCGGCCGTAGGGTGGGGCAGCTTCGCCGCCAGGGGGACGATCGTTCCCGTGGCCAAGTCCACATAGGCGGCGTGCTTCTTTTGCAACAGGAGCAACTGGGACAGTACCACCGCATCGCTGAACCGTTGTGCGTCGCTGCGCCCCGCAGCCAAGCGAGCTTGGAAGAACCGCTCGCCGTCCTCGGCCGCATCGAGGCTCAGAAACACCTCCGCCATGTACAGATCGCGCAGCATGGCCAGGGTGAGCCCTTGGGGGTCGGTCAGCTCGCCCAGCAATTCCTTGGCGGCCTCCGGGCTGCCTGCCACGGCCGCAATCCAATTGTCCTGCTGGACGGCGGCCAGATGGGGAAGGAAGGACTCCTCGAACTCGCGCAGCTTCGCCTGCGCCTGGTCGTGGCGGCCGAGCTTGCTGAGACAGTAATACTGGAAGAACTTCGTGTCGCGCGGGGCGGCGGCCTGCGTGAGGAATTGCAGCAGGTTGGCCGCTTCGGGCGCAGCCGGCTGGGGGGCTTCGGCGGCGGCCTCTTCGTACCATTTCCAAGCGCGGGCATAGTCGCGCTTCAGCAGGTAGTAGTGGCCGACCTGGAACTTCTCGTCGGCGTTCACCGCCATCCAGGCGATCTCTCCCGTGCCGGGGTCGAAGATCGCCGCCGGATCGCCGCGGTGCAGGCCGGCGCCCAGCAGCCGGCCGAGCCACGAGCGGTACGTCGGACTGAAGGTGAACCAAACCGACAGCTTCTCTTCGGTCGGCGACCACTGGCAGAACGTCGCCCGCATGCCGGAGAACACCTCGCGCTCCGCACCACCGTTGCCGTCGGCCATGAAGATCGCGTCACGAGCCTCAGCGTCGGGCACGAGCAAGAAGGCCCAGCGGTCGAGAGCGCCGTAAGGAATCTTGTCCGGGACGGTACAGGCGACGTGCTTTGCCTGGCAACTCCAGCCGGCGAAGCTGCGAGGCGATCGCCGGCCAATCGGCGCCGACAGCTCGCCGCCGGGCTCAATGAAATGCAGCGACGCGTTCTCGCGGCCGCGGATCAGGCCGAGACGGCTGCCGTCGGGCGACCAGTGCAAGTCGCCCAACGGCTCTCGGCTCTCGGTCAGCTCTTGCGTCGTCTGCTCACTGACCAGGCCCAGCCGCAGGGAGTGACGGCCGGGCTGGCCGGGCTTTTGTTTGTCCGCCGCGGGCGTGAAAGACACGAAGGCAAAGCGCCTGCCATCGGCGGTCCAGGTCGGCCGCGTGGCCCGCAATCGCTCCAAGACAGAGGGCAGCTCCCCCTCGGCCAGCGCCGCCGATTCCGGGACGTGCCACCAATCATCGCCAGGCCGGCCGATCCACACGCCGTCGTGGTCACCGTGGCCTCCCGTCGTGCCTAGCACGCAGGCGAGGTGCTCGCCGCCGGGCGCCCAGTCGAAGATCAGGGCCGCGGCCGTGTGCGGGAAGATGCGGCGTGACGCCTTGGTCCGCAGGTCGTATTCGAACACCCCGTGCTGGCCTTGGCCCACCTCGCGGACGTAGACGATACGATCGCCTTGCGGGTGCCAGCGCACCGCCAGATTGGCGGCCACGTAGCCGACGTGATCGCAGCTTGCTTCGAAGAGAGCGACGGGTTCTTTGGCGGATGCTTCCTCGTCGCGCAGCCAGCAGGTGTAGACGACCGGCCGGCGAAGGTGGATGCGCCCGGCCGGATCTTGCTCGTTGCCAAGACCGGCATGGAGCCCGCCGATACTTGCCTGAGCCCCTTGCGGATCCACGGCCGAGGGATCGCGGGCCGTCGTGAAAATGAGCCGCTTGCCGGTTGGCGCCCAGAGCGGAGTGCTGGTGGCCAGCACGTCGGCGCCGGGCTGGAAAATCTTCGTCAGGCCGCCGCCGTCCTTGTCGGCGATGAACACGCCTTCCTGGCCGTGTTGCAGGCCAACCGTGTCTCCCTGCGGCGAAAAGGTAATCGTGCGGTCTTCGCGCACGCCGTCGCAGCCGGCAGCCGCGACCACGATGATCGCCACCCAGAATGGCGCGCATTGTCCGCGCCGTGTCGCTCGCATGGGCAGTCCCTCCCCTCGGGCCGCGAAACGCCTTACAGACCGTTCGCTGCTTTAATAGACCCGCGGGATGGGCCGCTTATTCCCGGCGAGGAGGGATCGGCGGGGGGCAAGGGATGCCAAGTCGTTGCTCGACTCAGCCTGCCGAGGTTCGGTTGCGGCATGGGTCGCCGAGCGTATTGTCCCGCTCGGCTCGCGGGACCTACAGGCGGGACCTACACCGGGCGACTAGCGCCCGACAGGCGACACCTACCAACTGCCTATCCCGCGTTGGCCCGTTTGGGCAGCGTCACGGTGTAGATCAGCGTCACGGCGCCGAACGAGAACAGGCTCCACGGCGCCCAGTCGGGGACGACGATCTCTTTTTGCCGGGGAGCGCTCCGCAGGGCCAGGCCCGAGCCGTTATTCGCCGTGGAAGCCGGTTGGGTCAGCACGGCCTTTTCCAGCACCAGGCATTCGCCACCCAGCAGGCAGGCAAAGATACCGATCGACCAAAAGAACGCGCGCCACATGGTTACCCCCGCGGTCCGACGCTAAGCGACCGCCGCCGGCGCATCGCAAGAAGCGCAGGCGGCTTCTGCACCTTCCTGGCCAAGGGCCTTCGGACCTCCGTGTCTCCCCCGATCTCTTCGTCGCCGAAGAGCGAAGAGCTTGACGGCCGGCCACGGCGCCGCGCTGATCCGATCCATCATCTCGACCCTCCGATCACACACCTTCGTCGCTCACGGCGCAACAGGAGCAGGCCCGCTCCGCGTGCCGCCAAAGTGGCCATCTCGCTCCG
>JBGQHD010000066.1:0-11262 GCA_041497795.1 Planctomycetia bacterium | reverse complement strand
TCGCTCGTTACGGACAGGTCATAGACGCCGCGCGGCACGTCGGCCGTGGCAGTGACTTCGACGATCGTCTCGGCGGCGTTCTCTTGCCCGTGGGACGGATTGCCAATCCGTCCTACGTCCGGCAGCACGCGGCCGGTGAGCTTGGGATGATTGAGCTGCACACCAGTGAGCTGCCGCAGGTTCTTGCCTTGCAGCTTGACCTTCGTCGGCACGCCTTGCTGGATGCCGCGAGGGCTGGGCACGCCCGATAGCTCCGGCTTGGGCGGCGGCACGATCTTGCCGGTGGCCACCTCGTAGATGCTGTACGTGCCGTCGAGCCGGCCGACCACGAGCCGCTGGCCGTAGGACGGATTTTCAATCCGTCCTGTGTCGGACGGATTGGAAATCCGTCCTACATCGGGCGAGAAGGCCAGTGCCGGCGCCCAGTCGGGTTGCGTCGGCAGCACGTGCCGCTCGGACAGGGTGCCGGCCGCCAGTTGCGTGGCGTCCCACAGCTTCACCGTGCGGTCTTCGGCCGAGCTGGCCAGCGACCGCCCGTCGGGGGACCAGACGAGCTTGATGATCGGCCCCTGATGAGCAAAGCGGGCCACGACGATCTGGTTCGTCCCTTCCGCCGCGGTGGCGCTCAGCCGCCAGACGCGGATGCGATTGTCCACGCCGGCGGCGGCCACGTGGCGGCCGTCGGGGCTGAAGGCGACCGTGTAGACCTCCTTGAGCGACTCGCCGAACGTATCGAGCCGCTTGGCGGTGGCCACGTCCCAGAGCTTCACCGTCCGGTCGCCGCTGGCCGTGGCCAGCAGGCGGCCATCGGGACTGAACGCCAGGTCGAAAACGGCACCGTTGTGCCCTTCGAGCGTGGCCCGCTCTTTGCCGGCCGAAGGCGGGCCCCCTCTCCCTATGGGAGAGGGCTGGGGTGAGGGTGAAACGTCCCACAGCTTCACCTTCTCGTCGTAGCTGCTCGTGGCCAGCGTCTTGCCGTCGGCCGACAGGGCGGCCGCGTAGAGGCTGTCGCGATGCCCGGTGAACGTCTGGAGCAGCTTGCCGTCGGCGACGTTCCAAATTCGCACTTCGCCGAACACGCCCGGCTCGCCCGCCGCTGCCAGCAGCCGCTGGCTATCGCCCGAGAAACTCACGGCGTTGACGTTGCCACGCTGGCCGGGCAGCTCGCGTAGCACCTCGCGCGTCTCCGGCGAGATCAGCCGCACGACCCCGTAGCCGGCCAGGGCGATTAACTTGCCGTCCGGCGACCAGGCTGCGGCGGAGATCGTCGCCCGCGGCTTGGCCTTCAGCGCCACCTTCGGCGAAACCAGCAGCGTGGGATCGGCCGCCGCCCCACTCGGCCCGGCCGCGCCCGCAGCGATCCAGGACTTGATGAGCGCGATCTCCTCCGCCTTCGGCGGCTCATTCCCCTCGGGCGGCATGGCCGGCTCGGCCTTGCCCGTGAGCATGGCGATCATCCGGCTGCGATCGGCATTCTTGGCCACAATCGCCGCCCCGCGCTTGCCCCCTTTGAGCAGCGTATCGTAGCTCTCCAGCACCAGGCCGCCTTCGGCGTCCTTGGCGTTGTGGCAGCCGGTGCAATACTTGCGGAAGACGTGGGCGATCTGCGTGGCGTAATCGGGCGGTTTCGCTTCAGCGCCATACAGCACGGGAACGAAACACAACGACACTGTCACGCAACAGAGGATGCGAGCTACGGGTCTCATGATTGCCTGTTCTCGATGCTTATTCTCGCAATTTCGGGGAATGCCGCACGGTACTCTGCCTCAATCTCCTCCCGCTGACGCCGCCCACGCCCCAACTGGAGCAGTTGAAGCGCCATGCGGATGCACGAACGGACGCGCGGGTCCGACTCGTCGGTTCCCGCGTCTACGAGCGTGCGCACGGCCTGCTCTTTCGCCGCCGTGTTCATCACGCCGTACGCTGCGACGAGGCGGACCTGGGAATCAGGATCGCGCAGCATTTCTGTCAGCAACGGCAGCGCACGAGGGTAATCACTGAAGACGAGTGTGTATGCCGCCAAGCGGCGAGCCTCCACATCGTCGTCCTGCAACAATTGTTCGATACGGGGCAACAAGTCGGGAGCGGGATCGATGCGCCACAGCGCCCAGACCGTGCGCGCGGCCATGGACGACTGCGGATCATCCAGACCGATCTTCAGAGCGCTGATGGCGGGAGCAGCGCGGCGGCCGAAGCGTCCCAAGGACAGGATGGCTGACTTTCTTACTAGAGGGTCGTCCTTGAGCGCCTCGATCAGCGCAGCCAAGGCCTCGTCTCCGTGCTCATTTCCGAGCAATGTGGCCCAGTAACTGCGGTCCTCCGGAGTCCTATTTGAGTCCACTAGCATGCTGATGATGTGCTTGACGTTTGCGCTTGATGTCGCGTTGTCATCATCTGACGACGGGCGCAATGGGCGCCAGAGGTCGTGGTCCAGCTCACACAGTTCGTCCAAGAGGCGCTTTTCAAGCAGAATCTGCTCATCTTTGTCCGGCAAGGTCATCTCGCGCAGCAGCTCGGATTGCCGCAGCCGCTCCTTGAGCTGGCTGCGGTCGCGCCACCAAGCCAGGAGCACGGCGCAGAAGGCCACCACGATGAGCAGCGTGCGCAGGCCAAAACGGGTCAGCCGGCTAATGCTGCGCTCTTTCGCCTGGCGATCGTCGATCGTATCGGGTTGCATGGCGTTGGCCCAGAACTGGCGCGGTGCGGCAGACCAATCTTAGTTTGGCAACCGCCCGCTTGGCCAGCAGAAGGCCCGGTTTCGCCGGGCTGGGCAGCCAGGGAGGGTATACGACGAGTCAGTAAGGACGAACCACTTTAACCGAAGGAATGGCCCGAAAGTGCTTCTCGTTCAGGGTGGCGACGGGGATGTGCAGCCGCACGGCCGCCGCCGCGATCAGACAATCGTGGAACCCGATGCCATGCGAATGAAAGAGCCGGCCCAGCCACTTCAGCGCCCGGGTGGAATCCGCCGCGGAAATTGGCTCGACCTGGAACCGAGCGAGGAACTGGCGGATTTTCCGCAAGTCGGCTCGGTCCCGCGCTCCTACCGTCAGTTCGGCCGCGGTGACCGCCGAACAAACCAGCGTGCCATGAGGCCTGGCCTCGTCGAGGTACGCGGCGGCCGCGGCTGCGCCGCGCAGGAAATCGACAAGGATCGTCGTTTCCACGAGCGCACGACTACTTGCTTTCTTCGCCACGCTCCATCCGCCTCCGCAGTTGCGTGGTGAAGTGCACCGGGTTCTTGATCTCCGTTCGGTCCGACCAGATGCCGAAAGCGGTCAAAGTGCGAAACGACTTGCGCGTGCGGGATCTGCTCGCGGAGCCCCCTGAGCCTGATTGGCCTCTCAGGCGTTGACGACAACGTGCAATCACGTTGAGAACCTTCCGAAGTTGCGGCTCCGAAAGGTTGCTCGCCTCGCTGCACACCCGGTCAAGCAGTCCCCGATCCACTGACAGCATCCCAATGTGACGGTCCTTGAACCCAAACCAACTCTAAGTCGAGCCACCCTAAGAGGCGACCCACCTGCGTCGCCTCAGCACCGCGCCCTTCGGCTGATCAGGTATTCGAGCAGCGCCTTGTCGAACTGCATGCTCGTGTCGAGCGGCACGTAGTCGATGCCGCTCTTGAAGCACTCGCGGCGGTAGGTGTCGCGGAAGGCGGCAACCTCATCCAAGTAATCCGCGCGGAAGTTACTGGCATCGACCTGGAGCTTGTCGCCCGTCTCGGGGTCCTCGAACTCGGTCATGCCGGCGAAGGGGAACTTCACCTCGGCCTCGTCGAGCACGTGGAACAGGATCACGTCGTGCCCGCCGTGGCGGAGCCGACGCAGGGCCTGCATCACCGGCTCGGGGTCGGCCAACAGGTCCGTGAACATCATCAGCAGGCTGCGCTGCCGCAGCATGGCGGCGATCTGCGTCAGGCTCTTGGCGATCTCGGTTTTGCCCGTCGGCTTCAGGTTGGCCAGCACGCTGAGGATGTTGCCAAGCTGCCGCCGTTTTGACTTAGGGGCCAGGCTGTGGCGGATTTTCTCGTCGAACGCGATCAGCCCGCATGGGTCTTGCTGGTGAATCATCAGGTAGCACAGGGCCGCGGCTAGGCAGATGCTGTACTCGAACTTGGTCAGCTCCTGCCGCATCGTGTAGCCCATCGACTGGCTGAGGTCCATCAGCAGGTAGCCGGTGATGTTGGTCTCGGCCTCGAACTTCTTGATGTAGTACTTGTCGGTCTTGGCGTAAACGAGCCAGTCGATGTCCTTGGGGTCGTCGCCCGGCGTGTACTTGCGGTGCTCGGAGAACTCGACCGAGAACCCATGAAACGGGCTGGCGTGCAGCCCGTGCAGAAACCCGCGCACGATGAACTGCGCGCGCAAGTCGAGCCGCTTGATTTGGCGGATGACCTCGGGCTTCAGGTATTGTTCAGCGGCGGGCATGGGACAACTACAACTGGCAAATTGCAATTTAGCCCTCACGCTCCGCGTGAGGTTCGTCACGCGGAGCGTGACGGCTACACTGCCATTCTATAAGCACCGCGGCGGACCAGCAACGCGACTGACATTGCCGTCCCTTCTGCGGTTGCCGGCCTCACCGATGGCGACTACTCCCGTGCATCCCTTGTCCGGACGTGCCGATAGCCCAGGATCGAGTCATCTGCCGTCACCAGCGTGGCTCGTTCCAGGCGCGCGGTCGCCACGAGCAGCCGGTCGGCAGGGTCTTTGTGGAACCTGCCTGGCAGGGCGTAGGCTTCGCGGGCGATGGCATCGTCGATGGCCAGGCTGCGGGCCTGGAGCGCCGCGAGGGCTTGGGAGAACCAGACCTCCAGCGGCACCTTGAACGTCAGACGCCCCAGGTGCACGAGCCGGGCGATTTCGAGCGTCGAAACGGCGGAGACCAAGAGTTCGTGCTGGGCGTCGGTGAGCAGCCGCTTGGTTTTCGGGCCGAGGCTGGCCACCGCTTCCTGCGACCAGACCAGCACATGCGTGTCGAGGAGCAGCTTCATGTCGAAGGTCGGCGAGCGATGCGCTCGATCTCCGCGTCGCTAAAGTCGTCGTCCAGGTCCGAGGCAATCAGGTCGCCGTGAATCTCGATCAGCCCGGCCAGCGTGCCAAGCTGGCGGCCGCCCTCGCGCACCGGCACCACGCGGGCGATGGGCTTGCCCCGCAGCGTGATTTCCAATTCCTCCCCGTTCTTATGAATCGCCTTCAGCTCGGCGATGCACTTGGCTTTGAACTGGGAGACGGCAAGCGATTTCATATCCCAAGTCTACTAGGTCAAGTCACTAGGTCAAGTAGAGCTGGAGATCGCAAACGCTGGTCACGCCCGGTGCAGGAGGTGAGGGGCGTGAGCAGGCGACCTGAGTCGGTCGCCCTACCGCTGATACCGCCACGTCTCTTTCCCCATCGACGAGGCGTAGAAGTAGCCGCCCGTCGGGTCCCAGGCGTAGTTGGGGCCGACGCCGCCGACGGAGAAGCCTTGCGGCAAGGGGGCCACGCGGCGCCAGGTTTGGCCGCCGTCCGTCGATTCGTGGAAGCCGTCTTTGGCCACGATCACCAGATCGTCGGCCGCTTTGCCGAACAGCGGGCCGACGATGCCCGCGGAGGGCTTGTCACCCCCGACCGGCTTGTCTTGCACGGCCCAGGTGCGGCCCTGGTCTTTGGTCACGAGCAGGCCCTTGGGGCTGGTCCAGTAGCCGATGCTGCCGCTCGTTTTGTCGTAGCGCACGCGCATCACGCTGCCGGCCGGGGTGATGTCGGAGACGCTGGTCCAGGTCGTGCCGCCGTCTTCGCTGCGGAGGATGCCGCGGCCTTTGCTGGTCAGCAGGATCTTCCCGTCGAAGAGGCCCACGTGGGTGAAACCTTTATCCAAGTCTTTCCAGCTCTTGCCCGCGTCGGTGGAGAGCGTGAGCCGGCCGCCGCTTTCGTGCCGCAGGGCCAGCAGGCACTTGGCCGATTCGGCCCAATCGACGGCGCCGAAGTCCAGGTGGCTGGTCTTGGTGGCGGTCCACGTCTTGCCGGCGTCGTCGGTCCAGGCGCTGGAGCCGTAGATCATGAAGCAGGCCAGCCGTTTGCCGGCCGGATCGAAATCCAGCGCGAAGCCGGTCTCGCAGCGGCCGCCGACCTTGCCGCCGTCGATCCGGGCGAACGTCTCGCCGTGATCGGTGCTCTTCCACAGCCCCTGGTCGGGCACCACCATGTAGACGTCGCCGGTCGAGGGATCGACGGTCACGCCGGCCGTCTTGCCGGGGTAGCCGGGCTTCACCTTGGCCAGCACGCCGGCGGAGATGGGCACCCAGGTCTGCTTCTCGGCGGCGACGGCGGACCGACCGCTGAGGGCGAACGATGCAGCCAGGAGTACGGCAGTCGTACGCAGTGCGGATGCGAGGGGTCGAGGCATGATGGCTCTCGTCTTGTGGGGCACGTTTACAAACGTGCCCGGTGATGGCTCGCGGTAGTGTAATCGTCACGCTCCGCGTGACGAGAGTGGCGCAGGCTTCCAGACTGCCGTATCTGTGGCGTTTCCGGCAGGCTGGATGCCTACCCCACAAATTGATCACACGCTCTCCGCGTGACTACCCCTTGCGCGCACGTTTGTAAACGTGCCCCACGTCAGTGCTTGTCGGGCACGCGAGCCGCGTGCCCCACGCAAAACAGGTGCTTCTGCCCCTTGAGGATCATTCGTCCACCGCTGACGGCGGGCGAGGCCGAGCTGGGTTCGCCTAAGTCATTGGTAGCCAGCAGCTCGAACTTCGGCCCGGCTCGCACCACGAACGACTTGCCGCCGCTGGCGAAGTAGATGCGGCCATCGGGCGTGGCGATAGGGCTGGAGGCGACTGAGACGCCGCTGAGCCGCGTGGCGTAGGCTTCACGGCCGCTCTCGATGGCCACGCACTTGAGCACGCCGGGATTGTGCAACCGGTAGAGATAGTCGCCCACGATGACCGGCGAAGACAGCCCTTCGGGGATTTGGCCGATCCGCCATTTGACGTGCGTGGCGGTCACGTCCCCCTTGCCGTCGGCATCGACCAGCAGGCCGGGGCCGCCGCGGCCGCTGTCGGAATAGACCAGCCCCCTGGAGAAGACGGGCGAGGTCACGTCGCCAGGCGCCCGGCACCACCACAGCCGCTCGCCACTGGCGGGATCGAGGGCCTGCAGCTCATTCGAGGCATGCACCAGCATCATCGCCCGGCCGTCATGCTCGACGATCACCGGCGTGGTGTGATCGAAGGCGCCGCCGGGCCGCTTCTTCTCCCAAAGCACGTCGCCGGTCTTGGGATCGTAGGCGGTGAGCGTGGATTTCTGGTTGTTGCGATCGGCCAGCACGAGAAGCTGCCCGCGATGGAGGATCGGGCTGGAGGCAATCGCCACGTCGAATGATTTCCAGTCGGGGATCTCCTTATGCCAGACGATGCGGCCGTCCCAGTCGATCGCCGCCAGCACCGACGAGCCGAAGATCGCGTACACGCGCTCGCCATCGGTGGTGGGCGTGGGGGCCGAGTAGCCGCCGCGGAGGTCTGTGAGCTTCCACGGGCCCGGCGGCACCGGCGTATCCCAAAGCTGCTTGCCATCCGACAGCGAATAGCAGGTGACGTGCTGATTGGGATACTCGCTCTGCGGGCGCTTGTCAGGCCAGAAGGCCGTCGTGACGAACACGCGGTCGCGCCAGACGATGGGGCTGGACTGGTTGTGATCGGGTTTCGCTTTGCTGAGCGTCGCGGGCAACGGCGTTTTCCAGAGCACGTTCTTGCCGTCGCCGCCGCCCCATTCGAGCGGCAGCTTGGTTTCAGCGCTGAGGCCCATGCCGGTCGGCCCGCGATATTGCGGCCAATCCTCGGCCGAGAGCGAGGTCGCGAGCGACAGCAGGCTGATTGCGAGCAACGTCGCGTGACGAGCGAAGGGGCGGTTCATGTTGTCAGGCGAAGGAGGATCGCCATCGTGAGAGTCTGAACGTAGGGTGCGTCTTCGCCGTGCTTCGGAGTCTGGCGGGCACGTTTGTAAACGTGCCCCACGTTAGTGCTGGCCGTGCGACCGTGCTATGATCGTCGCAAATTGCGAGGAAGTCCAATGGAACCGTCCGACGCCGCCAGGGCACGCCTGATCCAAGTGCTCCACCAATACTGGGGCTACGAGAGCTTCTTGCCGCTGCAAGAGCCGGCGATGCGGTGCGGGCTGGCCGGGCGCGATTCGCTGGTCGTGCTGCCGACCGGCGGGGGGAAATCGCTGTGCTTTCAGGCGCCGGCCATGTGCCTGGAAGGGCTGGCGATCGTGGTCTCGCCACTCATCTCGCTGATGAAGGACCAGACCGACGCGCTGCGCGGCTGCGGCGTGGCGGCGGCCTGCGTGCACAGCGGCAACACGTCCGCCGAGCGTCAACAAATCCGCGAGGACATCCGTGCCGACCGGCTGCGGATGCTCTACGTCGCCCCCGAGCGGCTGGTGCAGGAGCGGATGCTCGAGTTCCTCAAGGGCCGCAAGGTGTCGCTCATCGCCATCGACGAGGCCCATTGCATCAGCGTCTGGGGGCACGATTTCCGCCCGGAGTATCGCCAGCTTGGCATGCTGCGGAAGCTGCTGCCCGAGGTGGGCATCCACGCCTATACGGCCACGGCCACCGAGCGCGTGCGGGACGACATCGTGCAGCAGCTCGGCCTGCGCAATGCGGAGGTGCTGGTCGGCTCGTTCGACCGGCCGAACCTGGTGTACCGCGTCGAGCGGCGGGCCGACCGATTGAGTCAAATCCGCGAGGTGCTCGATCGGCACCGCAGCCAGTCGGGCGTGATCTACTGCATTACGCGTAAAGATGTGGACCAGACCTGCGAAGCCCTGGTGCAGCTCGGCTATCGCGCGCGGCCGTACCACGCGGGCATGGCGGACGACGACCGCCGGCGGAACCAGGACGCCTTCATCGACGAGCAGGTCGATACCATCGTGGCCACGGTGGCCTTCGGCATGGGGATCGACAAGTCGAACGTCCGCTACGTGGTGCACGCGGGCATGCCCAAGTCCGTGGAGCATTACCAGCAGGAGAGCGGCCGCGCCGGCCGCGACGGGCTGGAGGCCGAGTGCTGCTTGATCTACTCCACGCAGGACGTAATGACCTGGAAGTTCATGCTCGACAAGGAGGAATCGCCGCCGGAGGCCCGCCGGGCGGCAATCCGCTCGGTCGATGCGATGGAGGACTTTTGCACCGGCCTGGTCTGCCGGCACCGCGCGCTCGTCCAGCATTTCGGGCAGACTTACGACCGCGACAACTGCGGCGCCTGCGACATCTGTCTGGACGACGTGGAGCTGGTCGAAGGCGCTACGGTCATCGGCCAGAAGATCCTCTCCTGCGTGCTGCGATTGCAGCAGCGGTTCGGCGCCGACTATACGGCCAACGTGCTGGCCGGTTCGAAGGAGCAGCGCATCTTGCAGGCCGGGCACGACAAGCTGAGCACGCATGGCCTGCTGGCCGGCGAGGGCAAGCGAGCCGCGCGGGACTGGATCGAGCAGCTCACCGCCCAGGGCTACCTGAAGAAAACCGGCGAGTACAACGTGCTGGAGGTGACGGCCGACGGGCGGCAATTGCTCAAGGGGGAGATGACGCCGCGGCTGCTCACGCCCGCCAAGAAGGCCGCCAAGGAGAAGAGCCGCGAGGCCGCGCCGGACATCGATTCGTGGGAAGGGGTCGATCACGGGCTGTTCGAGGCGCTCCGCGGGCTGCGGCAGGAGCTGGCGATCGCCCAGGGCGTGCCGCCTTACGTGATCTTCCACGACACGGCCCTGCGCGACATGGCCCGGCGGCGGCCGACGACGCTGGATGGCTTCCATCACGTGCAAGGCGTCGGCGAGAAGAAGCTGGCCGATTTTGGCTCGACATTCGTTGCGCTCATCGTCGATTATTGCCGCGCGCAGCAGTTGACGACCGACATCACGCCGCCGCCGCCCAAGCCCAAGCCCAAGCCGCCGCAAAGCGCACCGGGCCCGTCGTCCGGCCCGTCGCTCTCCGCGGCGGCCTCGTTTGGCTACTTCCGCCAAGGACTGTCGGTGGAGGAGGTTGCCCGCCGGATGGGCCGGGCCGCTTCCACGGTGAACGGGTATCTGGTCGAGTTCCTGCGTCACGAGAAGCGGACCGACCCGGCGCCGTGGGTGGACGCGGCGACCACCGAGCGCATCGCCGCGGCGGTGGAAGTGGTAGGGCTGGAGCGGCTCAAGCCGATCTTCGAAGCGCTGGGCGGCTCCGTGCCATACGATCAGCTTCGCATCGTCGGCGAGTGCCTGCGAAACGCGGCCACACCAGCCCGAAGCGCTAGCGAGGGCGAGACCGCGAGTGGTGAGTCACCAATCCGTCAACCATGAGCAAGAAGAAATCCCCTCCTGCCACAAGCGACACCGCGCATTCCGAGCTGTTCTCCGCAATCGAGAACGGCGACGTGCGCGTCGTGCTGGAGATACTGCGCGCCCACCCGGCGGCAGTAAATGCCAGGAACCCCAATGGTGCCCCCGCCCTTTGGATTGCCGCGAATCGGGCGCACCTGGCCGTGGCACGCGCGCTGGTCGCCCACGGTGCCGACGTCAACGCGCGCTTTGAGCTTGACCAGAGTACCCCGTTGCATGAGGCGCGGTGTTCGACGGCGATAACGCGCCTTCTCCTGGACCGCGGTGCAGACGCCAGTCTGCGGGACCAATGGGGAAAGACGGCGCTCCAGGGTGCCGCCGACGATTCGTTGGCGGGGTCTTGGGCACCGGCGGCTCGCGTTGCCAGGCTCCTGATCCGGCGGGGCGCGGAGTACGATCTGGAATCTGCCATTTCGTTGAACGACCCCAAACGCGTGCGGACGCTCTTGCGCGCCGAACCCGAATTGTTCGCAACGATATCGACCGAGGACCACGCTTTCCACCTGTGGAACGCAGTCCAAAGTCTGGCAGTGCTCAAGCTGTTGCTGGAGTACGGTGCCGATCCCAACGTTCGCACCCACAACAAGGTGGGACCTGGGGCACTCTTCAGAACTCCAGTCATCTTTGCCGCCGACGATGCAGAGACCCTGAGCCTTCTGTTGAAGCACGGCGCAGATCCAAATCTGTTGAACATCGAGGGCAAGACACGTCTGGATGTGGCCGTGTCGAAGCGCGACAAGGACGCGCAAACGGTCCTGCGCCGGTTCGGCGCTGTCACTTCCAGGGCATTGCGCAATAGCAGATCCACGAAGCCGCGACGTTCGAAGAAGCCTACCAAGGCGGGATAGCCGCGGGATAGCCGGCTCGCCCTCGCTAGCGCTTCGGGCTAGTG
>JBGQHD010000065.1:0-11296 GCA_041497795.1 Planctomycetia bacterium | reverse complement strand
CGGCGTCTATCTGATCCCGTCCAGTTCGGCGTGGCGCGGCTACGTGGGCAGTTTCGGCTACGTGGACGGCATGTCCTACGCCCAAATCGTGGATTATGGGTACGCAGACCCGCACCAGTCGTGGCTGGTGCGGTTTCCTGCCTACCCACTCTTGGCCCGTGCCGTGAAACGTGTCACGCACACGGACACTGACACGGCGCTGGTGATCACCGCGCACGCGTGTTTGTTGCTGGTGTTTGTGATCATGGCCAAGTACCTGAGCGCGCGCTGGGCCGACGAGCCGCCGGGGCTGGTCGCCGTCGCGCTGCTAGCTCTTGGGCTGTGGCCTGGCACGTTGTGGTTTCGGCTGGCGTACACGGAATCGCTGATGTTGTTGTGCGTGGTGCTGACGCTTTACGCGATGGAGCGGCGGTGGCCCCACGTGCTGATTGCCGTTATCGTTGGGTTGGCCACCGGCACGCGGCCGGTCGGTGTCGCGCTCGTCGTGGTGTTTGCCTGGCATTTGTGGCAGGAGTCGCGGCGGGCCTGTCCCGCGGCAGCGGCGGCGGGGAACAACGCCGATCCCCGCTGCCCTCCGGCGCCGTGGCGTGCTGCGCAACTTGCGTTGTTCCTGCGCTGGGCCGCGTGCCTACTGCCGTTGGCCTGCTGGGGCCTGCTGGCTTTTATGTTGTTTCTGCAAGTCGATTTTCACGAGGCCCTGGCCTTCGCGGCCAGACAACAAGAGTGGGTGGGCCGGCCAACGCCGCTGGCAGGCAAACTCATTCCCCTCATGACGCTCGAGCCGATCTGGTCGCCCTATGTCCCCGGCACGACGACGTACTGGCGAAACGAAGGGTCGCCACACAACCCACTTTTCAATCACAGTCTCCTGAATCCGATCGTGTTCCTGCTGACGGTCGTGCTGGTTGTCGTCGGCGGACTCAAGAAGTGGTTGAACTCGCGTGAGCTAATGCTCAGCGTGCTGCTGCTGGGCATTCCCTACGTGACGATGGCCTACGACAACCTGATGGTCTCGCAGCCGCGGTTCGCGTCCGTGATCTTTCCCGTCTACATGGTCATGGCGCGGCTGCTCTGGCCACTGCCGCGCTGGGCGAGCGCCATCTTCCTGGTCCTCTGCGCGGGGCTGTTGGGCATGTACTCGGCCTATTTCGCCGCCGGCTACGGACAGACGTACCAGATCTTCTATTGAGAGCGTTGGTCGCGTCACTTTGCGCACTCTCCGGATTCCTGCTGGCGGCCTACGCGGCGCTGTTCGCGGCGGGGTACCGGGTGACGTGACGGCGGCGGACGTGGGGCACGTTTCTGAACGTGCCCGCGGGGTCAGAGGCGTCCGCGTAACGAGATTGCCGAGGTTGGCGCCGCTTCCTGTCCCGCTCGGCTCGCGGGACCTACCCGGCCAGTAGGTTCCGCACCAGCGCCGCGTTCTCGCCGACCTGGTCGCCGAATTGCTGGTACATGCCGACGATCGCGGCGTCGGTCGGCTTGATGTTCTTGAAGGCCGTGTCGAACGCTTGCCGCACCTCGGCCGTGGTGCTGATCCGCCGGCCGGCCGCCAGCAGCTTGTAGGCCAGGCAGGGCTTCTTGACGCCTTGGATCACGCGGAACATCCGCTGCGGGTCGTCGCGCAGGTAAATCTCGCCCAGCGGCAGCTCCGCGCCGAGAATCTTCTGAAACTCGTCGCGCGGCCGCGTCAGGTAGTACAGGCAGCACATGTAGTAATCGACGTCCCAGCCGCGCTCCTCGGCCAGCTCGATCAGCGCCGGGTTGTGCGCCGACAGGCCGACCAGCACCCCTTGGTCGCGAATCCGCTTCAGCAGATCGCGGAGCACCGGCAGCTTCTCCTGCCGGTGCAGCCGCTCGCCCAATGCCCCGTGCGGCGCGATGCCGATCGGCTTGCGCTTGGCGGCGTCGGCGATGCGTTCCGGGTGCTCGTCCCAATCTCCCTTGCCCAGGCACAGCCAGTTGAACTCCACGCCGGCCTCGCGGACACGGTCGATGTCCGCTAGCGTCCGTTCGGCGTAGCTGTTCTGCCAGGTGTTGATGCCGGCCGCCGTGCAGCGCTTCAGCAACTCGACCACGCGCTGCGGCGTGTGCCAGGCCGTCATGTGCTGGCTGAAGAGCCGATTGAAGTGCGAATAGCCGTAGATCGGATTGCCGCCCAGGATCAACCGCGAGACGGTGTGTTTGCCGAGCTTGATCGTCGGCAAGAGCGAAGGGCCTTCTTGAGCGGCGGCCTGGCCTTCGCCGACGGCCGCGGCCCCCGCCGCCATGCCGGCCGCGACGCCGGCAGCTTCGTGCAGGAAATCACGACGCGAGGGCACGGGGCGCCCGACGACCGGTTCTGGGTCTTTCATGTGATCACCTCATGATTCGTACTACTACTGACCGTCGATTTCTTCGCGCGCCGCGAAGATTTGACCACGGATGACACGGATGGCACCGATAGGTACGAGCAGAGATTGTTGAATCCGTGTCATCCGCGTTATCCGTGGTCTTTGGTTGCGGCTACGCCGCGCTAAGCTATTCATAGCTCTTCCAGCAGCGCTTTGACCAACAGCGGCAGCACGACGGTCGCATCGGCGTAGACTTCCGCGTACCGGCCCCCCTCGGCCGGCGGAATGAACTTGCCCCAGCTTACGCCCTCGGAGTACGTGCAGCCGGAGAGGCCGCCCCAGTGAACCGGCTCGGGGCAAATCCGCACGCCGTAGCCGAATCGCGGCGACCGCAGATTGCTCCCCAGGCGGTGGTTGGTGATGTCGAAGTAGGGGGCCACTTGCTGCGCCCAGTTGCGCGGCACTCCGCCGCCGATGGTGAAGATGCCCAGCCGCCCGGCGCCGCCCGCCAGCCGGGCATACTCTTGCAAGTCGAGAAACGGATTGAAGGCGGGCGCCGCCTGCAACAGTTCGTCGTAGGTGAGGGTCGCCGGATCGAGGCCCTTGGCTCGCACGACCCGCCCCATGGCCCAGGTGGCCACGTCCAGTCCCATCTCGCTGTCGGTGAACGCCGGCACGAAAACGGGCACGCCCTTCTCATAGGCCGATTTCAGGATGCCTGGCCCTTCGTTCTTTTCGCTGAGCCGCTTGCCGATGGCCCGGCACAGCCGCGCCGACGACCACGTGCCGCCCTCCGGTTCCTCGCTGTCGAGCACGGAGCGCACCAGCCGCTCCACGCTGTTCAGGTTGGCTTCCATCTCCAGCGTGTCGTAGATGCGGTTATAGCCCTTCTCGAACAGCTCGGGGTCCGAGCTGGTCTGGTCGTGGCGATAGTGGGTCAGGCCAATCGACTCGGTCAGGCCGTGCGCCATCAGCGCGCCGGTGGCGATCAGCGCGTGCACGACACCCCGATCGATCAGCTCGCAGACGATCCGGCCTTGCTTGGCCACGGTCATCGCGCCGGAGATGGTCATCACGACGCGGCACTCCGTATCGCGGTGCATGGCCAGCAGAACCTCCAGGGCCTCGCCCAGTTGCCGGCCCGACATGGCGGTCTTCGCCATGCCGCGCACCAAATCGGCGAAGCTGCGCACCCGGCCCAAGTCGAGGCTCTCGAGGGGCACCAGCCCGTCGGATCGCCCGTCGTGCAATCCACTGCGTTCCACGCGTCGTGTCCTTGTGTCGTGTCCTTGTGAAGCGTCGTGTCCGGTTGAAGCGGTGTGATGCTTGGCAGCGTGCAGCGATCGGCAGCGCAGTCACCGTAGCGGTTCGAGATATGTCCCGCAAGCCGCGGGCGACCTGCGGCCCGGACGTGGCGCAGGTTTCCAACGTGCGGTTTGGCCGCGCGGGCACGTTCAGAAACGTGCCCCACGACGCCTTCCTCGGTGGCGGTTCACGCCGGCTCCAGAATGCGCAGCTCGACCTTGGCCACCAGCGCCTTCACGCCAGCGCGATAGTCTTGCATGTGTGGCGCGACCAGGTGCTTCTCCAGCGCGGCCAGGCTGGCCCACTTCTCCACGACGACCACCACGTTGTCCCGGACCGCCGGCTGGGCCGCGATGCTCGTCCGCGCATCGACCGTCGGGCCGTACTCCAGGCAACCTTCTTCCGCGCGAACGGCCGGCACGATGCGGCGGAACTCGCCCAAAAACTCGTCGCGCCGGCCGGGCTGAACCTCGATGGTGGCGATTACGTGGATCATGGCGGGGATGACGCGATGTTTGAGGGGCGCACACTAACCCGACGCGCAAGCGAGGGACGATCCGCGTTTTCCCTCGCTTGCGCGTCGGGTTAGTGTCGGTGTGCTCGCGCCCGGCGCTTTACAACCGTGCTCCGCGGGAGCGACAATCAGAATAGACGGCCGGTCCGGCAATGCAACCCCGTGGCGTCGCGCGGGTGGATCCCGTTGGATTTCGAGTCGCCATGGAATTCCACGAATCGGTCCAGGGCTACATCGCCACGGAGTGCCCGATCTGCGGCACGCGGCTGATCTTTCGGCCCGAGCAGGCCGGCGGCACGCTGCTGTGCGAGATGTGCTACCACCGCATGGCGATCCCCAAGGAGATCAAAGTTCGGCCCAAGCCCAAGACCGTTCAGCTCGACGTCGAGCCGTACGCGCTGCGCGAGGAGCCGCCGCCGCCGGCGTTGACCGGCGACCCTGAGAAAGACGGGCCCAGCGCGGATGCCCTGCCGCTGGGCAAGGCGGGCGAGCGGGTGTTGCCATCGTCGCAAGGCCCGCGCAGCCGCGGCTACGGCGTCACCCCGCCGGACGACGCGCCGCCGCGAGAGGGTGCGCCCGACCGAACGGCCCGTGCGGCTCCGGCGGGCAATCCCGCGCCCGCCCCACGTCCGCCGGCCAAAGCAGGCGCCGAGCCGCCCCGCCGCCGCAAGGAGGCGTTCGCCGTCGTCTGTCCCAAGTGCAATAACCGCATGTATGCGCGGCTGCACCAGGTTGGCGAGCAGATCGCGTGCGGCGATTGCGGCTACGTGATCGTCGTGCCGCAGCCGCCCGCCGAGGCGCCGCAAAAGGTGTTGCCCCGCCCCGAGCCGGTCCCTCTCTCCGCCGAAGAGCCGCCGCAGCGCCCTTTCGACGACGACCTGATTCGAGCCACGCGCGTGCCGACGGCGCCCTGGCTGCCCGACCCGCCACGCTGGACGTTTTTCTCGGGCGTTGTCTCGTTTCTCTGGCAGGGTGCTGGGCCGCTCTACTGGGCCGTCCTGACGGGCGGTCTGATCCTATCGTCCCTCGTCGGCTTGCTAGCGCTGTCCTGGATCGGAGCGATCACGCCGGGCTACGGCGGCATGGGTCCGGCGATGATCGCGCTCTTCCTGGTCGCCGCTTTCGGCCCGGTGGTCGCGTGGACCGTCTCCTACGGAGCCTGCTGCTTTCTAGCCGTAATGCGCGACACCGCCAACGGCGCCGAACTGATCGTCGAATGGCCGCAGCTCGCCTTCAGCGAGCGCTCCGGCGACCTAGTGCGAGTCGTCTATCACGGAGGGCTGTCGCTCGCCCTGTCCTACGGGATGGGGCTAGCAGCGCAGGCACTCGGCCCGGTCTCGCTGCTAGCGTTCACGTTCGTCGGGGCGCTGCTGCTGTATCCTTTCCTCACGATCTCATCGCTGGAAAGTCAGCGCACCATCTGGCCGTTCTCGGCGGTCGTGCTCCGCAGCTTGTTCGGCCTGTGGTGGGGATGGTTGCTGATGTATCTCGAGATCGCCGCGCTGCTGGCGATCTGGGGGCTGACCGTCGTCTTCACGTTCGACAGCAGCCCGTATCTGACGGTGCTCTGGAGCTCGCCGATCCTGGCCGCCGTGGCGCTCGTTTCGGCCCGGCTGTTCGGCCGGCTGATCTGGCGGGCCACCGTCAAGGACGCGGACGACGTGCCGCGTAAGCCGACCGTCTACGAGCGAGTCGTGCGCTCCGAAGAGTGACGTGGGGCACGTTTCTAAACGTGCCCGGCTCGGCACTGGCACGTGGGAACGTGTCAATATCACACGGCGTCGGCTGCCAGTTCTGCGGCGGCTGGCTGCTAGGGTTGCCAGCGTCGCTGCGCCGGAGGGCGCGGTTTTACCGGCCTATTCGCTAGGTTTCACGAAATCGGAATCATCCGCCGATCCGATACAAGACGCATGTCGGAATCCCCCGCGGCGCGCCGTCGTGCGCCGCCGGCAACACTAGCTGCAAGACAGTCAAAAACCATGGCCCGAACACACTCCATCGGTCTGATGCTGCTGGCGGCGTGGCTGGCCGCCCCGGCGGTCGCCGCCGAAGGCATTGCCTGGCGGCACGACGTCGAGGCCGCCAAGCACGAGGCGGCCGGCTCGGGCCGGCTGGTGCTGCTGCACTTCTCCGGCACGTTCTGTCCGCCGTGTCGGGCGATGGAGCAAACCGTGTTCAACCGCGCCGACGTGGCGCAAGCCGTCGAGCAGAACTACGTGCCCGTGGCGGTGGACGTCGAGAAGAACCCAGCCCTCAAGCAGCAATTTGACGTTCGGCCGATCCCGGCGGATGTGATCGTCACGCCCGAGGGGCAGGTGATCAACAAGTCGGTGGGCTACAAATCGGCGCCAGACTACGTGGCGGCTCTGTCGCACTATGCACGGCTGGCGCGCAGGACGGCCGGCGACCGACAAGCGGAGGTGCAAGCGCCTCCTATGCCGGATGGGCTCGGCCAGCCGCAGGCAAACTCGGGCGCAACCCGTAATCCCTTTGCGACGGATCCAACCGGCTCGCCCGACGGCTCTTTCGGGAACGCGAGCGGCGGCAACCTGCAACCGCGATGGCAGCCGCAACCCAGCCCTCTGGCCCCGCGCGTGGGCCAGCAATACCTCACGGAGCAGATGCTCCAACCGCCGCCAGCGCCGGACGCCGGCAATCGCGGCGCAGCGGGAGGCGGCTCCTCACTCCTTGGGCCGCCGGCGAACGGAAACGGTGGATCGACGCCTCCGCCCTGGCGGCAGCAGGATTTGGCGGGGCCGGCAGGATCGGGTGGGCCCGGCGCAGGGCCAGGTGCAGCGCCACGCGGGGCAAGCGCCAATCCACCCAACGCGCCGCCGTGGGCCACGCCGCCCTCGGCAGGCACGGCTCCTTCCGCGCCAGGCGCGCCGCCGCCGGGCGCGGCGCCCTTTGGACCATCGCCTGGGACTCCACGGGCGACTCCTTCGCCGGGTGCGCCCCCGGCGCAGCCGCAGGCCCCGGGCTTCGGCGGTCATTGCCCCGTGACGATGTACCATGAGGGGCGCTGGGCCGCCGGCGACCGCCGCTGGGGCGTGATTCACGAGGGCCGGCTGTACTTGTTCGCCAGCGAGCAGGCGAAAGAGGCGTTCTGGCGCGATCCCAATCGGTACGCGCCGGTCTTTGGCGGCGACGACGTCGTGCTCTTCGTCGAGTCCGGCCAGCGCGTGCCGGGTCAAGTGCGGATCGGGGCCATGCAGGGCGAGAAGGACCCTCGCATCTACTTGTTTGCCAACGAGCTGTCGTATCGGAAGTTCGACGCGAACACGGCGTTCTACATCGAACGCCTGCGTCAGATGACCAGCGGAGCCGGCAATCGGTAGCGCGGCGATTGGGCCGCGCAACTTGTGCTGAACTCGCCGGAGTTCAGGCGCTCTCCAGACTTCAGCCGCTCGCGGGCATGCCCGAATTGTAGAGAGAGGCGCAGAACCGCGTTTCGTCGCGGATTGCCCCTCACCCCGGCCGTCTCCCCAGAGGGGAGAGGGCATTATGAGGCGGCTTGGGCTGCCTGCGACGCACGAACGCCGTCAGGCGAGTTCTTTCGCTGGCGGTGAAGAGCCATTCGCCGCGCCAGGCCTGGTGCAAGAGCGTGACCGTCGCCGCGGCTGTCGCCCACGGCCCCAGCAGGAGCGAAGCGGGGGCCAGCGAGACGAGCCAGACGGCCCGGCTGGGCTTGGCGCCGAGATACGCGTTGAGGAGGTAGGCCAGCGAGAGCGAGAGCAAGTTGGCCAGCGTCGTCGCCGTCACGGCGCCGTGCAGGCCGTAGCGCGGCACGAGCAGGAGATTCAGGCCGACATTAAGCGCGAGGCCGGCCGCCAAGGGCAAGCTTCCCAGACCGGGGCGCTCCGCGCACCACAGGTAACTTGTGGCCACGGCGGACAGGCCCTCCCAACCCAAGTAGATCACTGTCAGGGACAAGACCTCCAGGCCGCCGGAGTATTTGCCGTTGAAGGCCACGTTGAACAACGTCGGCGCGGCCAGAACCAGGCAGGTCGAGACCACCATCAGCACCAGCCCCCACGACTTGAGGACGAAGTTGAGCTGGTCGCCGACGGCTTGGCGGCGGCCGGCCTCCCAGTCGTGGCTCCAGTGCGGCAGCACGGCGCTGCGCAGCAGGGCGGCAATCGTCAACAGGGGCAACGGCAAGACCCGCGCCGCGTGATAGTTCCCCACAGCGGCCAGAGCCGCCGCGACGTCCGCGCCGCCACAACGCACCAGCATCCAGCGATCGACCAGGTCAAACAGGTTCGCCAGCCAGTTGGAGACCCACACCGAGGCCGCAAAGGGGATGATTTTTCGCCACAGGTCGGCCCGACGAAGGGCCGCCGTGTCAGGGGGCATTCCGCGGCGCGTCCTTTGGAGCCAGGGGATCGCGCCGAGGAAACAGCCCGCGCAGGCGCCGCCGAAAGCCACCACTAGACTTCGGGCAGTCGGTTCCCAGAACAGGGCAAGCGTCACCCCGAGCCCGGCGAAGAGCATGCTCTGAATGAACTGCATGCCCCCCGCGAGTCGGAACAGCCGCAGGCCGCCGAATAGCTCGAACAGCGTGTTGAAGGCGACCAGCGCGAGCAGCGACAGGGACGCCCAGAGCATCAGCGATTGGCAATGCGGAGTTCCAAAGACGGCTTCTGAGATGCGTTCCCGCCAGACCATGATCATGGTCACGGCCGCGCAGGCGAGCGCAGCAACGTACAGGACGGTGCGTCTCAAAAAGCAGCGGAGTTGGCCGCGCAAGCGATAGTGTTCGACGTATCTTCCGTACCCGCCGGTCAATCCCATCACGGTGACCGGCGCTGCCAGCATCAGGAAGCCGAACGTCAGGTCCCACTGGCCGAGTTCCGTCGGCTCGAGCCAGCGGCAAAAGAGGATGCCTCGCACAAAGCCGACGCTGCGCTGTGCCAGGGTCATGGCCAACAGTATGGCCACGCTGCCGGCGAGCGTCTCGGTGCGCAGCTTCGGGGCGTCGGTCGCGACATGGTCACCCTGAGCGCAGCGAAGGGCCTCGCGCGGCGCCGCGGCGCGCGGCGCCGCCGGAGATTCTTCGCTGCGCTCAGAATGACAGCGCGGGGAATGACCGTCGAGGGAATGACCATCCAGGGAATGACCGTCGAGCGCGTCGGCTGGCGCGGGATCAGCGGCTAAGCTCATGGCGCGCCACCTCCCACAAGTTCGAGCGGGGGGGCGCCGGCCGCGTCGCCTTCATACTCGTAGCGCCGCACGCGGCGCTCCTTCAGCGGATCGACCGTCAGCCAATTCTTCAGCCGCACCAGCGGTCCTTCGCCGCCGATCCGCTGCAGGTGGAAGGGGTCATCGCCCGGGTAGTTGTAGCCGCCATAGGCCGAGCAAACCGCGGCGTAGCCCGCCCGCCGCGCGAGGGCGAACGCCGCCGGCTGCAGGTTGGCGTGCATGCCGAAGGGAAAGGCGAAGTAGCGCACCTCCCGGCCCAGCGCATGACGCAGCTCGTCGCCGCAGGCCACGACTTCGTCATACAAGGTATCCAGGTCGCGGATCGCGCCGATATCGGCGTGCGTGCGGCTATGCGCGCCGATTTCGATGCCTTGCGCGGCAAGCTGCCGCAACTGCTCGACCGTGTTGGGGGCGAAGCGGTGACCGTTGGCCTGGTCGTGGGCGAACGGCTCGCCTTGCAGCACGTGCCAGGAGGCCACGAAGTAAGTGCACGGCACGCGCTGCTCGACCAGCCAAGGAAGCGCGCGGTCGCAATTCTCGGCATAGCCGTCGTCGAACGTGATGCTGACGCACGGGCGGGCATTGCGCGCCGCGCGAATGCGACGTTGGGCCTCCTCGAGCGAGACCAGCTCGCAGTGCCGCCGCATCCAGGTCACATGCCGGCGGAACAGCTCAAAGGGCACGGTCCACGAGTTGGCCGCGTCGTCGGCCACGCGGTGATAATAGACGATCATCACCGGTGCCCGCCCGGCCGCCGCCGCCTGCCGGGCGCGCCACAGCCGATACGGCAACGTGCCGCCGTAGTACGGCCCGATCAGCAGGCGATCCCAAGGAATCATCGTTCCACCTCGACGGGCTGGGTCTCGGCGACTTGGCCGGGACGGGCTGGGCTTTGGCCGTCTTTCCCGCCAGGGAGCGACGCCTCCGACGTGTCCGGCCGCGCCGGCGACGACGCCTGGGTCAGCCACCGCTTCATGCGCCGGCCGGCCTGCCAGGCGCCGTTTCGCAGGCGCGAGCTGACGCGCGGCGGCACCACGCGGAGGTCCCAGCAAAGTTGCGGCTCGGCGCGGAAGTGTTTCTTGTACGGCTCGTCGCCGCGGAGGAAGTCCATGGCCCCGAAGCCGTCGGCCATGGCACCCCGAATGGCCGCGATATGGGCCAGGTTGCCGGGGTTGTCGGGGAGCAACTCCGGCTCCATGCCTCCCTGATACAGGTACGAAACGCCGCCCCCGGCGAAGTGGTATTCCACTGCGGCGGGCCGGCCGTCGAGAGTCAGCCAGTGCAGGCGCAGTTGGCCCGTGGGCAGGAACAGCCCGGCGATCTCTCGATGAAACGCCACATAACGGGGCGAATCGAACAAGCCGCCCTGGCCAACGTGCTCCCACCGCCGGCGGTGAAGTTCGACGAGCATGTCGAACGCCGCAGGCAATTGATCCGGGCTCGTCACGGTGCGCCAAACGGCCTGGCCGCTGTCGAAGTACTTCCGCACACGGCGCGTGACCTGTCCGCGATGACTCTTGGATAGCCGGCCGAGATACTCTTCCCACGTGCGCGGCAGCTCCAGCCGCCAACAGTTCAGGCCGTTCTCGCGGTGAATCTGGCATCGCCGGGCAGCGAGGGCCTCCAGCAGCAGACGCATTGGACCGTCCGCCGCCTCGATGCCGGAGAAGTCGAGCAGGTCCCAGCCGTCGTCGCGCGAGCGTGTCACGTGGGCGAGTCTCTCCGAGACTCGCGCGCGCGTCTCGGAGAGACGCGGCCACGTGCCGTGGCCAGCCGCCGCCATGAGCCAATCGGCGATGGCCGCTGTCGCCTCCGGCTCTCTCCCCGGCAGGCACAGCACGGTTTGGTAGTCGGTGCAGACCTCGCCGGACGCCAGGCAACGAACGACTCTTCCCCGTGCCGGATGGCGGGACACGTACCAGGGGGCCACGGCCACGACCTG
>JBGQHD010000064.1:0-11302 GCA_041497795.1 Planctomycetia bacterium | reverse complement strand
TTGGAAACGTGCCCCACGCGCTACACCTTTCGCACTATACTTTTCTCACGACGCCGACGACGATGCCCAGCACCTTGGCGTTCTTGACGTAGATCGGCTTCATGGTCGCGTTGGCGGGCTCCAGGCGAATGCGGTTCTTCTCGGGGTACCAGCGCTTGAGCGTGGCCTCGTTCTCGTCGGTCAGGGCGACGACGATCTGGCCGGAACGCGCCTTGGGCTGCTTGCGGATGACCACGTAGTCGCCGTCGGCGATTTGCTCCTCGATCATCGAGTCGCCGTGCACCTCCAGCACGAACAGGTCGTCGGCGTCGAACAGCTCGCCGAAGTCGATTCGCTCGTTCTGCTCGACCGCTTCGTGCAAGACGCCGGCGGCGATCCGTCCGGCCAGCGGCAGCCCGCGCTGGAAGGGCGCCTCGGTGAGCAGCGTGATGGCCCGCGACAGGTTCGGCTCGCGGGCCACGAGGCCCTTGCGTTCCAGTGCACGAAGATGGCACATCACCCCGTTGGGCGAGGCGATGCCGAACTGGGCGCCGATCTCGCGGACCGTGGGGCCGTAGCCCCGGCCGCGGATCTTCTCGCGAATGAACAGGTAGACTTCCCGCTGGCGGTCGGTGAGCTGTTCCATGTCGGCCATAGGACGTTCCTTGAGGGTGCGCGGGCGAGTGGCTAACCGCAAGCGAGCGACCGGCGTGGGAGCCACCCGCGGCCCCACCCTATCGTGCTGATAATATACTGGTGTACATTGATGTCAAGAGCGCACGTCCACTTCTTCACGTCTGTTCAGTCCGCGGGCGGGGTAGGCGCTCAAGAGAAGTAGCGCCGACGAAGAAGACGTCGGAGCCACGGCGGCCGACAGGAAGAGCTTGCCGGCAATCTCTCACAGGACGGCCCGCGCGCGGCGCGTAGCTGAACTCGCCAGAGTTCAGGCCCCCGAAGTCTGGCGACTTCGGCTGCCTTCATCATCCGCGGCGGAGCACTAGTCGCGGCGGCGGCCCCGCTTGCGGTCGTCGTCCGTATCGTCGTCGCCGCGCGCTTGCCGGTATTCCTCGGGCATCTCCTCTTCGATCTTCCGGCCCGTCAGGCCGGCGCGCTCGAGCAGCGACTTTCCGAAGATCTGCTTGGCGTCGTCGTCCGGGGGCGGGGCGCCGACGGCCCCCAGCTTGGCCGGGTCGTAGCGCATTTCGTATTTGTGCTTGGCGATGGCCACGGTGTCGCCGGGATCGATCCGCTTCTCGCCGGCTTGCACGCGGACGCCGTTGACCCGGATGCCGTTGCGGCTGTCGAGGTCCTGGATGTACCAATAGCCGGACTGCAGAATCAGCTCGCAGTGTTGCGAGGAGATGTTGGGGAACCGCAGCACGATGTCGCAGTTCTCCCGCCGGCCAATGACCAGCTTCTTCTTGAGCAGCGGGATGGGATCGCCGCCGCCTAGTGGGACGAGTTCACCGTACATGGGCTTTGGACCTGGCTGTCTTGTCTCCGGCGCGCCATGACCGGTATGATCCGGAAAAGAAAAGAAATGAAGCGGGCACGACCGCCGGAACGCCCCCGAATGCTGGCCCTGTTCTCAATTTAGGCACATGCCGCCGTGGCGTCAACGCTTTCGCCCCAGCCCTTTGCGCAACCTTCACCGTCGTGGCAGGCCGCCGGGCTGCGTTACTACGCCTACAACTATTTCCTGCGGAGCCGATTTGGCGCGCGGGTGCAGAAGGTCAGCCTCGACGGGGGCTTCACCTGCCCCAACGTGGACGGCACCGTGGCCAAAGGGGGCTGCGTGTTCTGCGACAACCGCAGCTTCAGCCCCAGCCGCCGCGTGCCCCGCACCGCCATCGCGGGCCAGATCGACGAGGGCATCCGCCGCCTCAAGTGGCGGTACGACGTCGATCAGTTCCTGGCCTACTTTCAGCCGGCCACCAACACCTATGCCCCGGTGGCCAAGCTGCGGCCGCTGTACGAGCAGGCCTTGGCTCACCCCAAGGTGGTCGGCCTGGCGATTGGCACGCGCCCCGACTGCGTGCCCGGCGACGTGCTCGATTTGCTCGCAGAGCTGGCCGGTCGAGCCTACGTTTCGGTCGAGTACGGACTGCAGACCATCCACGACCGCAGCCTCGACTGGATGAACCGGGGGCACCACTACGACGCCTTCCTGGACGCCATCGAGCGCAGCCGCGGCCGGGGCTTCGAGATTTGTGCCCATGTGATGCTCGGTTTGCCGGACGAGTCTCGCGACGACATGCTGGCCACGGCCCGCGAGGTGGCGCGGCTGCGGCTGGACGCGGTGAAGCTGCACAACTTGTACGTGGTCCGCGACACGCCCTTGGCCGAGCAATACGCCAGCGGCCAGGTGAAGCTGCTGGATCGGGACGAGTACCTCGCAACGGTGGTCGATTTCCTGGAGCTGCTGCCGCCGGACTGCGTGGTGGAGCGGGTGAGCGGCGAGGCGCCGCCGGACTATCTGATCGCCCCGAGCTGGTGCCTGGATAAAGACGCGCTGCGGCGTGCGCTCGACGCCGAGTTTGGCCGGCGGAACACGTGGCAGGGGAGGCGCCGGTCTGAGGTCTAACACCCAGGATTGCCGGCCTTGACAGTTGTGCCCGGTTCGTTAGGCTTTGGGTTTCGTCCGCGGGCCCAGCGGACGATCGGTGTCGGCAGTCCAGTCCAGTCCAGTCGCATCGCGTTACCTGACGATTCGCGTTACCTAACGATCATGCCCACCATCAATCAGCTTGTCCGCAAGCCGCGCCGCGTGCAGCGGCGCTCCAGCAAGGCGGCGGTGCTGGACCGCTGCGCCCAGAAACGGGGCGTGTGCTTGCAGGTCAAGACGATGACGCCCAAGAAGCCCAATTCGGCCTTGCGGAAGATCACCCGCGTGCGGCTTTCCAACGGCAAGGAAGTCACCGTGTACATCCCCGGCGAAGGGCACGCCTTGCAGGAACACTCGATCGTCCTGGTGCGTGGCGGGCGTATCCGCGACCTGCCGGGCGTTCGCTATCAGGTCATTCGCGGCGCGCTGGACACCACCGGGGTGCAGAACCGCCGCCAGGCGCGGAGCCGATACGGGGCCAAGCAGCCGAGCTAAGCAGGCTTCAGGCGTCGGACTTCAGGCTACGGGCCGGAACGGCGATGCTAGGGCCTGAAGTCCGAAGCCTGAAGCCTGAAGTCTGAGCCTTCCAACCGCCAGAGGACTTACTGCCGTGGGACGCATCACTAGCAGCCGGACCCAGCTTAAGCCCGATCCCCGGTACAACTCGCTGTTGGCCGGCAAGTTCATCAATTGCCTGATGTGGGGAGGCAAGAAGACCGCCGCCCTGCGGCTGTTCTATGGCGCGATGGACGAGATCCAAAAGAAGATCAAAGACGTCGAGCCGATCGAGGTGTTCAATCAGGCGGTGGCCAACGTGCGGCCGTCGATCGAGGTGCGTTCCCGCCGCGTCGGCGGCGCCGCCTACCAGGTGCCGATGCAGGTCAACAGCCGGCGGCAGCAGGCGCTGGCGTTTCGCTGGCTGATCCAGGCTTGCCGGGAGAAGAAGGGCCGGCCCATGGCCGAGAAACTGGCCGCCGAGCTGACGGCCGCCTACAACCGCGAAGGCGCGGCCGTCACCCGCCGCGAGAACGTCCATCGCATGGCCGACGCAAACAAGGCCTTCGCCCACTTCGCCTGGTAGCGTCGCTGCCGCAGACGGCAGCGACGGCTAGATTCGCACGCCGCGCCGACCCGATCGAGCGCGGCGTTTCTGTTTGTTCTCGGCACGCGCCGACCGTCCGCGGTCTCGCTGCCCTGCCCCAGCATTGGCGGCGGACGCATCGGCGGCGGACAAGACTGTCCGCCCTACGGGCGGTCTGGCGCCGCATGACTAGCCTCTGCCCGCGCGGCGGGCGTATAATCAACCTCAGGTGAAGATCGCGGGATCATCACCACCCGCATTGCCGAGGAACCAACGTATGCCCGTGCAGATGGAGTTGTCGCGGATCGTCATCAACGAGATCAACGACCAGCAGATCATCTACCTCAAGGAAGTGGAGGGGGACCGCGCGTTTCCCATCCTCATCGGCTTGTTCGAGGCCACGAGCATCGACCGCCGGGTGAAGGGGATCGCCGCGCCCCGGCCGCTCACGCACGATCTGCTGGTGGACATCGCCGAGCAGCTCGGCGGCCAACTGCACAGCGTCGAGGTGAGCGAGCTGCGCGAGCACACGTACTACGCCAAGCTGAAGATCATGCGCGACGGCGAGATCGTGCAGGTCGATGCCCGGCCGTCGGATGCGATCGCGGTCGCGGTCACGTGCAAGCCGGCGCTGCCGATCTACGTCGCCGAAGACGTGTTGAACGATGTGATGGACGAGCAAGGGGAGGGGCCCTAGCGGTCGGTCTCGCCTGCATCGGCGGGTAGCCGAACTCGCCAGAGTTCCGGCTCCCCGAGGTCTGTCCACTTCGGCCATTGTCCTGCTCCCACGCGCGGCCCGAGCCGGCTGGCGCCGAGAAAACCCCAGGGCAGAGGGACTTGCATGCGACCCGTGGAGCGAAACGGACCGTTCCCAACGAGCGCCGCACCGAGCCTGGCCGAGGAGGCCCTGCGGGAAAGCGAGGAGCGCTATCGCCTGATCGCGGAGATGGTCACCAGCTTCGCCTACCGCGCCACGCTCGCGCGGGACCAGGTGCTCACGTTCCAATGGGTCGTGGGCGACTTCCTGGGCATCACCGGATATCAGGCCGAGGAACTGACCCGGCACGGTTGGTTCCACCTCATTCACCCGGACGACCTTCCAGCCGCCCAACTTTCGGTCGAGCGGCTGTGGCGCGGGGAAACCATCAGTCAGGACCTGCGGATCATCAGCCGGGGCGGCGCCGTGCGCTGGGTGCGGGCCACCGTTCGGCCGTTCGTTCCGCCTGGGCCCGATGAGCCGCTGGTCACGTTCGGCGCCGTGCTCGACATTACGGAGCGCAAGACAGCCGAGGAAACGCTGCGCCTGCATTCGCGAATCCTGGAGCACCTGGCCGAAGGCGTGCACCTGACGCGGTCGCAGGATGGGATCATCGTTTACACGAATCCGGCCTTCGAGCGCATCTTCGGGTACGGCCCCGGTGAGCTGATCGGCAAGGGGGTGCAGTCCCTCAACGCGCCGGGCGATCCGCCGCCGGAAGAAGTGGCCGGACGGATCATCGAGGCCGTCCGGGCCACGGGCACCTGGACGGGGACCGTGCACAACGTGCGCCAGGACGGCTCGACTTTCTGGTGCTGGGCCAACGTCACGGCGTTCGAGCACCCGCTGCACGGCCCCCTGTGGGTCACGGTGCAGCAGGATATCACCGAGCAGAAACGGATCGAGACCGAGCTGCAGCGTCAGCAGGCCGAGCTGCTGCACGTCTCGCGGCTGAGCGCCATGGGGCAATTGGTGGCCTCCCTGTCCCACGAGCTGGCGCAGCCCCTGTCGGCCATCGGCAATTTCTCGGCGGCCTGCCTGGCCCTGGTCCCCCATCCCGCGCCGCCGGAGTCGCGCGCCGCCCCGGCCGCGCGCCAGGAACCCCAGCCGCTGGCCCAATACCTCGGCGAGATCAGTCGCCAGAGCAAACGCGCCGGCGAGATCCTGAAGCGGTTGCGCGACTTCACCCGCAAGTCGCCGGCGAAGCGGTCGAGCTGCGACCTGAACGTCGTCATCCGCGATTCCGTGGAGCTCACGGCGAACGAGCTGCGCCGCCGCCAGGTGGCGGTGCGAATGGATCTCGCGGCACCCTTGCCGCTGGTCTCGGCCGATCGCATTCAGCTCCAGCAGGTGATCGTCAACCTGCTGACCAACGCCGCCGACGCCATGGCGGACGTCGAGCCGGCGCTGCGCGTCATCCACGTGCTCTTGCGAGTCGTCGAGGGAGGCGTGGTGGTCGACGTCGGGGACCAGGGGACCGGGATTCCCCCGGAGCTGATCGAGCGAGTGTTCGAGCCCTTTTATACGACCAAGCCGGAAGGGATGGGGATCGGCCTGGGCATCTGCCGGTCGATCGTCCACGACCACGGCGGGAAAATCGAAGCCTTCAACAACCCCCGCGGCGGCGCGACGTTTCGTGTGCGGCTGCCTGCCCTGGCAGAAAGGACAGGGACGGAGGCCGACTGAGGACGCCCCGCCGTCAGTTAGCCCGCGTCGTGAAAAAGAAGGATCAATGCAAAATGCAAAGTGCCAAATGCAAAATGCAAAGTGCAAAGTGCCAAATGCAAAGTGCCCAATGTCTTTGGGCGCTCGACGCGGACCAGGGTCGTGATCCTATTTCGATCGGGCGGTGCGGGCGTTGGAGTTCGCGGTGACAATCGACTTGGCGATGATCTTCATTAATTGCTCGCACTCGTCGCGGACTCTTTCCATGCGCGCCTCAGGAAGCAGCTTGCTCTTGATGATGAGCCGCAGCCACAGCGTGATTCGCGCAGCTCCTTCAGGCAAATGCCTAACTTGTGAACGAAATCCTTCTTGCTTTCGGCACCGCAGGCCTCGGAATAATTCGGCGCGGGCGACGTCCCGCTGCGCACGAGCTGACCCGCAATGTGCCGCCCCATTCGCGTGTTCGGGAGCGCATCCACAACTTTGCCGATGCGAGCAGCAAACTCGAGCAGCCGCTCCTCAAGATCGTCGCCGGAACGCTTCATCGAACTGCCTTGCAAGAGTTGCCGCTAGTCGTACGCTCGCCAGGGGTTGACTTTGCACTTTGCACTTTGCACTTTGCACTTTGCACTTTGCACTTTGCACTTTGCATTCGCATCTTGCATTTCCTCACTCCGTCGCCAGCCCGCGCCGCTGCAGCTCTGCCACCACCGTTCGCACGATGATATCCACCTGCCGCGGATCGGCCTGACTCGTGCGCGGCGGGCAGCCGCTGATCGGCTCGTGGGTGAATCCCTCCTCGGCCAGCAGACATTGCAGCCGGTCGGAGAGCACCGCCAGATCGACCTGCTGGCTGGCGGCCAACGGCTGGCGGCCGACGCCGGTGTGGAAGCCGCGCAGCCGCAGGGCCGCGCGCACCCCCTCCGGGAAGTCGGCCGAGTAGATCATCGCGTCGAACAGCCGCAGCAGCTTGTATTGCAGCGTGCAGGCTTCGTCGTACTGGCGGGCCACGGTCAGGTCGTAGACCTTGCGGGTCACCTCCGGCACAATGCCGGCCGTGGCATTCGTGCCGCCGTCGCAGCCGATCAATAGCATCGGCACCAGGGCCGCGTCCCAGCCGGTGAGGAAGGCGAAGTCCGGCCGGTTGGGTCGCACGGCGGCGATCATCCGCATCATGTGCGGCAGGTCGCCGGACGAGTCTTTGATGGCCGCCACGCGCGGGCACTCCTCGGCCAGCCGCTGCACGGTCGGCACGTCGATCGGCGAGGCGAACATCGGGATGTTGTACAGCGTCACGTCGATCGGCGAGTTGTCGGCGATCTCCTTGAAATACGCGTACACGGCCGCCGGGCTGAGCTTGTAATAAAACGGCGAGACGATGGCCACCGCCCGCGCGCCCAGCTCGTGGTAATGCTCGCAGGCCTTGATCGTCTCGCGGGTGTTGGCCTCGGCCGCCCCGGCCAGCACCGGCACGCGGCCGGCGGCTTGCTCGACGACGATGGCGATGATCCGCCGCCGCTCTTCGGGCGTAAAGCGGGTGAATTCGCCGGTCGAGCCGTTGGGGTACAGGCCGTGGACGCCCCGCTGGATCAGCCAGTCGGTGTAGCGCCGCAACTCGGCTTCGGCGATCTCGCCGGCGTCGTCCAGCGGTACGAGGTTGGGAACGTAAATCCCTTGGATGCGTTGGGGTTGCGTCATCGCGGCGGTCAGGAGTCAGGGGTCAGGAGTCAGGAGTCAGGGGTCAGGAGTCAGGGGTCAGGGGTCAGGGGTCAGCGGTGGGAAATCAGGAGTTACTGCTTATGTAACGTGGCGAACGCTTGCGGTTTAGCCGCGAGCCAACGGTGAGCGATGGCGATGGCGCCGTCCTCAAATCTACTTCTCCACGTCTACTTCTCCGTCTACTTCTCCACGCGCGCCGGCGTCGTCTAGGATACACGCTAGCACGCCGGGGGGAAAATCTGCGGGATTCAGCGCCAAATTGGTGGAATTGGGTTTTTCGGGGGATTATGATCGTGCCGCGTGTGCGTGGTATCGCATTGCATTCCTCATTGTGGAGACGTGCGGATGAAGAAGTGGATTGCAGGCTGTGTTGTGTTGGCCGTGGCCTTGGGCGGCCTTAAGTCCTTGAGAGCGGCCGACGAGATCCCGATCAAGGACGTGATGAAAAAGGCCCACACGGGGAAGCCCACGTTGCTGGCCAAGGCCACCGGGGCCAAGGCCACCGACGACGACAAGAAGATGTTGCTGGAGCTGTACGAGGCCTTGGGCAAGAACAAGCCGCCCAAGGGAGACGAGGACGAGTGGAAGAAGCGCACTGAAGCGATCGTCGCCGCCGCCAAGGACCTGGTCGAGGGCACCAAAGGCGCCGGCGCCAAACTGACGAAGGCCGCCAATTGCGGCGCCTGCCACAAGGCCCACAAGCCGTCGTAAGCAAGGACGGGCGATTCGACCCTCCAGATGCCGGAAATCCCCCTTTCGCACGGCCCACCAGGATCTTGGTCCTGGTGGGCCGTTGCGTTGCGCCAGCGACTCGTGGCGGCGCTCGATCCGCCGACGATCACGGAATGCCACGCGCTGCGGCTGGGGCCCTGAACAGGAGCTGACTAAAGAAACGAGGGCAGCTTCTTCGATCTCCTCCGCCGCCTTTCCGCCGCCTTGTCTTGCCTGGCGGGCTGGGGTATTCTCGGTGATTCGCCGAGGAGAACGGCCGATGCACGGAACCGGCCGCCAGCGAAATGCTCCCGCCCGCGCGCCTGCCCCCGAGGATCCCCTCGAGACCTAGCTTTCCCTTCCATCGCGAGCAGTCCAGGCCGATATGAACGACGCCGAACTGAAAGCCAAAGCCGCCGAGGCCAAGAAGAAACTCGACGCCCACACCGTGGAGACGGTGCAGTGGCACTTCCACCCCTCGACCGGCTGCCCCTTCTTGCTCGAGAAGGCCAAGGAGTTCAAGTTCAACCCGCTGAAGGAAGTCAAAGGGTTCGACGACCTGAAGAAGTTCCCGTTGTTCGAGGACGATTGGCTCCGCGGCGGGCCGGTGCGCCGCTGGCTGCCGCAGGCCTACAAGGACAAGCCGACGTACGTGTTCGAGACCGGCGGCACGACCGGCATCCCCAAGAGCCGCGTGGTGGTCGAAGACCACTGGATCGACTACGAGCTGTTCAGCGACACGCTGCCGGACAAGTACTTCCCCAAGGGCTCGAACTGGCTGATGCTCGGCCCCTCCGGCCCGCGGCGGCTGCGGCTGGCCGTCGAGCATTTGTGCCAATACCGCGGCGGCATTTGCTTCTGCGTCGATCTCGACCCGCGCTGGGTCATCAAGCTCATCAAGAAGGGCTGGATGGAGCACCTCGAGGCGTACAAGCAGCACTGCATCGATCAGGCGGTGACGATCCTCGGCGCCGGGCACGACATCAAGTGCATGTTCACCACGCCCAAGCTGCTGGAGTCGCTGGCGCTGGACCTGGAGAAGCGCGGCACGAGCATCGCCGACCAGGGCATCACCGGCATCTTCTCCGGCGGCACGGAGTTCACGCCGCAGTTCACGCGCTTCGCCATGGAAGAGCTGCTCGGCGACCGCGTCTACATGACGCCCACCTACGGCAACACGCTGATGGGCCTGGCCTGCTCCAAGCCGGTAGGCCCGGCCGATGGCTACAAGATCAGCTACTACGCCCCGCAGCCGCGGGCCGCGACCGAAGTGGTCGATCCCGACGATCACCCCACCGCCATGGGCTACGGCCAAACCGGCCGCGTGAAGCTGTACACGCTGACTAAGGAGCTGTTCATCCCCGGCTTCCTCGAGCGCGACGAAGGGGAGCGCGAAAAGCCCTACGAGAAATACCCCTGGGACGGCGTCAGCGGCGTGCGGCCGTTCAGCCGGCTGGCGGAGGGCACGACGGTGGGGGTGTATTGAGCTGAGTGAAGCATCATGTGGCAATGGCTCCGACAGTTGTTGATGCCGAAGCATCGCGCCAGAGCGATCGATCTTGCACACGAATACTTTCGGCAAAAATATGGCAAGAAAGAGCAGCGAGGTTGGACGTGCGTCGTGGGGGAGGAGGAGGATTGTGTGATCGTGCGAGTCTGTTATGGCTACACGCGCCCACCACGGCAAGTTTTCCTTCGTGTGCCGACTCATTCGGGTGACGTGCGAGAACTGGATGTCCACGAGTCACGCAGATACCCCGCGGGACGATCGTCGCGGTAAGTCTTTCGCCGAAGGCCTCCGTTGCATCGAGGTGAAGAAATACCCCTGGGATGGCGTCAGCGGCGTGCGGCCATTCAGCCGGCTGGCGGAGGGGACGACGGTGGGGGTGTATTGAAATGCGGAACGTGGAACCCGGAATGGAAGTCAGCAATGCCTACCATCACTCGGCGGAGAGCACGGTTTCCACGGTACTGGCAGCCGTACCCAAATCACCCGGAAATCCGCGCATTGACCGAACAGATAGCGGAGGTTCAGGCAAGAATTGAGGCTGCGCTGGAGCAGGCGGCAATTTCCGGCGCCTGGCAGCCGATCGAATCACTGATCGCGCAGCGGACGGCTATCGAGCGACAGCGGGCCGAACTTACGCAAGCGGTGATAAACGACGTCACGTTGACGCCCTGGTGGAGACCGTGCACCGAGCTGGATGCTGAACAGGGGGCTACGTCCTGCCTGGAGTGCGGGAATCGGATCCCACCCAACCAGGATGTCTGCTCCTATTGCGGCTGGACTTACGTGCTCGACCCGCCGGCACAACGACAGTGGACCGCTTGATATGGCCGCCTCGAAAGGGCAGAGACTCCTGCAGAACGTCAAAGGCAAGGCGAAGCCCTACCAGGTTAAGTAGCTCCTCGATCTCATCGAGCGCTACGACCTACGGAGCAATGGCGAATGAAGAAGGACTATCACATCAACGTCTTCTACAGCGAGGAAGACGAAGGTTACATCGCGGACATCCCCGACCTAAGGCACTGCTCCGCGTTTGGTCTAACGCCGCAAGACGCAGTTCGGGAAGTTTTGGCCGCGAAACAAGCTTGGCTGGAGGCGGCACGTGACAACAAGAAGCCGATCCCCAAGCCCCTTTATCGGCCGGCGATCTACCACACGGTCTAAGCCGAGATCAAACCCGAGAAACGCCGTTGCATTGAGTGTTACCGTGGCCAGTGTTCCACAATATCCGCTGGGCGATCTGCCGGGGCATCCGCTGGATGGTCCGCTGCCGGGGCC
>JBGQHD010000063.1:0-11469 GCA_041497795.1 Planctomycetia bacterium | reverse complement strand
TACTACAAGCCGTAAGACCGCCTGGCAGAGTCCGCAACCCTGAAAGGGTTGAACTCCAAAGCCCAGGGTCGCCGCGCCAGCGGCTACCCTGGGACCGGTGGCCGTAATCACCAAGTCAACCCTGAAAGGGTTGCACAGTCACGTTGAGCGCTTCTGTGCAGCTCCTTAGAGACGATGCTACCGGAAGGCGCCATGGTCCTGGGTGGTTCTCAGCTCCGTTATGACTGACCTCCCCAACGACGATCGGGCAGCGCGGCTGGCCGAGCTCCAAGACGATCTGTCGCGGTGCTGGGCGGCGGGACAGCGGGCCTCCGTCGAGACCTATCTTTCGCGGCACGCGTGGCTCCGGGACGATTCGGCGGCCACGCTGGAGCTGATCTGCCACGAGCTGCTGCTGTGGCAGGACGCGGGCGACGCCCCGCGCCTGGAAGAGTTCGTCGAGCGCTTCCCGCAGCACGCGCCGGCGCTGCGGCGTCTGTTGGCGATCCACGCGATGATCGATGGGTCGGCGCCGCTCCCTCCGAGCGCTTCCCGCGCAGGCGAGACTGCCAGCGATGGCAAACGTCGGGCAGAGACTCGCCCCTTGAACGCCGATGAATCTGCCGCGACCCACGGCTCACTACCCGCCCCCGACGGCTACGAGATTCTCGACGAGATCGGACGCGGCGGCATGGGCGTCGTCTACCGCGCCCGGCAGCGCAACTTGAATCGCTTCGTGGCCCTGAAGATGATCCTTTCGGGGCCGTACGCGGATGGCACGGCGTTGGCCCGTTTCCGTGCCGAGGCCGAGGCCGTGGCCCGGCTTCAGCACCCGCACATCGTGCAGATCTTCGAGATGGGCGAGTTGGAGGGGCGGCCCTTCTTCGCCATGGAATACGTCGCGGGTGGAAATCTGGCCGCGCGGGCTGACGGGATGCCGCAGCCGCCGCGGGAAGTGGCCCTGCTCGTCGAGCGCCTGGCCCGGGCGATGGGCGCGGTGCACGAGCAAGGCGTCGTGCATCGCGACCTCAAGCCGGGGAACGTGCTATTGGTTGAGGGCGGCGACGGGCCCCTGGGGCAGGCCGTCCCCAAGATCGTCGATTTCGGCCTGGCCAAGTTCGTCGATCTCGAAAGCCCCTCGGCGACAGTCAGCCGCGATGTGCTGGGCACGCCGCTGTACATGGCCCCCGAGCAGGCGGCGGGGCAATCCAAGGATGCCGGTCCCGCGGTCGATATCTATGCCCTGGGGGCGATGCTTTACGTGCTGCTGACGGGCCAGCCGCCCTTCAAGGGGGCCACGCTGCTGGACACGCTGACGCAGATCAAGAGCAGCGACCCGGTCCCGCCGCGAAGGCTGCTGCCGCAGGTTCCGCGAGACTTGGAGACGATCTGCCTGAAATGCCTGCAAAAGGAGCCGCGCAAGCGGTACGACTCCGCCGCGGCCCTGGCGGACGACCTGCAACGCTTTTCGGCTGGCCAGCCGATCCTCGCTCGCCCGACCGCCTGGTGGGAACGATGCCTGAAGTGGGTCAGGCGCGAGCCGCGCGTGGCGGCCCTGGTCGGCGCGATCGGCGCGGTCACGCTGCTGGGCCTGGCCACCACGGCCACGCTCTGGCGAGTGGCCGAGCAGCGGGCCGAGGCGGAGGCCAAACAGCGGCGCCAGACCGAGCAGCAACTCTACTACTTCCGCATTGCCTTGGCCGACCGGGAGCTGCAGGCCGGACGAGTCGCTTGGGCGCTGGAGCAACTCGAACTCTGCCCTGAGTACCTGCGCCGCTGGGAGTGGCACTACTTGAAGCGGCAGTGCGGGGAGCAGGAGGCGGGGAAGATCTACGCCGGGCACTCAAGGGCCGTGAGCAGCGTCGCCTTCTCTCCCGAGGGCCGTCGCGTGGCCGCGAGCGGCGGCGACGGCCTCGTGCGAGTTTGGGGCGCCGACACGGCGACGCCGATGCTGGAGCTTCAAGGCCACCGCGGCAGCCTCAATTGGGTGGCGTTCAGCCCCAAGGGGGATCGCCTGGCCTCGGCGGGAGAGGATGCCCGAGTCGTCCTGTGGGACGCGGAGACCGGCAACCAGGAGTTGGTGATGTCCAAGCACACCGGCCCGGTGTCTTGCGCCCTCTTCTCGCCCGATGGCCGGGAGCTGGCCTCCGCCACCTTCAACCGCAGCAGCGAACCGGGAGAACTCCTCGTTTGGGACGGCCGCACCGGGCGCGTCCGCCTCAAGCTGGAGGGACACAGCCACCGGATTGTCGGCCTGGCCTACAGCCCCGACGGGAAGCTGCTCTACAGCGCCAGCCACGACCGTACGGTGCGCGTCTGGGACACGGCCAGCGGCAAAACGGTGCAAGTCTTCGCGGAGCACTCCTTACCGGTCTCGGCCGTGGCGGTCAGCCCCGATGGCAAGCTCGTCGCTTCGGCGGCGGGGCGGACGGTGGCCGACGCGCCTGACGAAGGAGAGATCTTTCTCTGGGAAGCGTCTACCGGCCGAGTGGTTCACCAGTTGTTGGGGCATCGCAAGCGGCCGGTCGCCTTGGCGTTCAGCCCCGACGGCCTGCGCCTGGCCAGCGCGGGCGGGGACCGCGAGATCAAGCTCTGGGACGTCGCCAGCGGCCAGGAAGTGCTCGCCCTGCGCGGCCACCAGGACGACGTGACGAGCTTGTCCTTCAGTGCCGACGGCAGGCTGCTGGCGTCGGGAAGCATGGACCGGACGATGCGGATTTGGTCCGGGGCTGCCAGCGAGGCGGACCGGGCGACCCTGTCCGGAGAGCGTTCTCGCTGAGATGCGTATCCGCCCGGCCTGCCCCTGGAGATTCTCCAGCAGCACTTCGGCCAACATGGCCAGCACCTGTGGCAGTGAGGGAATTGCCAGACTCTTGGTTGTGGCGTTTCCCGGCTCACGCTAGCATCGGGCCATTGCGATTCGCGTTTCTACGGAGAGCAGTAGATGTTCCGGCAGCCAGCAGCAGAGGTCGAGCGATGTCCTGGCCCAATGCCCGGCGGCGGATGCTCCGCGAACCGGCGGGAGTTTTTGCGCGCCGGCCTGACCGGCTTCACGACGCTCAGCCTCGCGGGGCTCTATCACCTTCGCGCTCAGGCTGCCGCGCCGCGGACCGACGATAAGACCGCCGTGATTCTCGTCTGGCTGCGTGGCGGAGCAAGCCATCTGGAGACCTTTGATCCCAAGCCCGCCGCGCCCTCGGACTACCGTGGGCCCTACAAGCCCATCCCGACCAAAGTCTCAGGCATCCAGATCTGCGAGCTGCTGCCCCGGCTGGCTAAGATCGCCGACAAATACGCGCTCCTGCGTTCAGTCGCCCACACGGGCGGCGGCCACCCGGCAGGCTCGCTGCAAGTGTTGGCCGGCGACACGGACCCGCAAGACAAGCTGGAGCCGGTCCTCCCCGACTGGATGACGGTCGCCAACTATGTGCGCCGTGATCCCAAGCGCCGCATCCCCAACTATGTGGCCGTCAATCCGGTGGATCGGTACGACAGCTTCACTATCGCGGGGCCAACGTACCTTGGGGCGTCACACGAGGCGTTTCGCGTAACCGGCGACCCGAGCCAACCCAACTTCGAGGTTCCCAACATCGGCCTGAAGGACCCGCAGCAGACCCGACGGCTGGCTGAGCGGATTGAGCTGCGAGAGCGACTCGACCAGTTGCGTCGCGACATCGACCTGTCGGGCACGATGCGATCCATCGACGACTTCGATGCCCAAGCCCTGAATCTGCTGACCAGCCCGCAGGCCCGCGAAGCGTTCGATCTCGGCAAGGAGGCTGACCGCGTGCGCGATCGCTATGGCCGCAACCCGTGGGGCCAGCAGTGCCTCATGGCGCGGCGGTTGGTCGAGGCTGGCGTGGAGATCGTCGCTACCGAATTCGACGGTCCGCTTTGCGGACGGGTGGCCAACTGGGACGACCATGCCGTCAACCACCACGTCTTCGACGCCCTGAAGTATCGGGCACCGTTCTTCGACCAGGCCATCTCGGCCTTGATCCAGGACATCTATGAGCGCGGGCTTGACCGGCGCGTGCTGGTCATCGTGACGGGCGAATTCGGCCGCACGCCGAGGATTTCGTACGTGGCCAGCAGTGGCGGCGGCGTGGCCAGTGGCTCGGCCGGCACCGTGCAGCCCGGCCGCGATCATTGGCCGAGGGCCAACTCGATGCTCTTTGCCGGCGGCGGCATCCGCACCGGCCAGGTGATCGGCGCCACGGATGCCCGCGGCGAAGACGCGATCGAACGCCGTGTCGGTCCCGGTGACTTCCTGGCCACGATCTATCGGCACCTGGGCATCGACTACCGGCACATCGCCATCCCCAACTTCGCCGGCCGCCCGGTCCCAATCCTTAGTCATGGTGAGCCAATCACGGAACTGGCGGGTGTGGCTTCAAGAGGACGCTCTTTCTATCGTTACCGCGACGGTTGATCCTGCCCCGTCAGTGTGAACGCGGCCCAGAAGAACGGATGGGCCGCCCCGTTGCCGTCCCGGTGGGCTTTGATCCGCGCGAGCTGGGCTTCGCGCAGGGCTTCGGCCTTGCCGCGGCCTTTGGCGAGCTGGTCGAAGAAGTCGCTCATGAGGAGCGCCGAATCTCGATCAGGGATCTGCCACAGCGTCGCCACGACAGACCCGGCCCCAGCTAACTGAAACGCCTGCCGCAGCCCAGCCACGCCTTCGCCGTTGCGCACCTCGCCCAGCCCAGTCTCGCAGGCGCTCAGCACGACCAGCTCGCAGCCACGCAGGTCGAGGCCGACAATCTCCAGGCCAGTCAGCACGCCGTCTTCGACACTCACATCGGCGGTCTTGTGATTGGCTCCGGCCAGCACGAGTCCGCACCGCAGGAGCGGGTTTTCCAGCAGCTTGCCATCCCTGGTGAGGGTGGGCTGTTTCTCGTCCGTGCTGGAGATCGCGCGGCCAGCCGTTCCCATCTCCTGATCTTCGAGGAAGAACCCGTGAGTGCATAGCACCGCAACCCGCGGCTTAGCAAAGGCCTTGAGCACTCCTTCCAGCGCGAAGTTCTCCGTGTACACGTAGGGTTTCTTGCCGCCGTATTTCTCCAGGTTGGGGCGGATGGCCTCGGCTTCGGTGGCCGTACCGGGCAGGCGGGACCACCGGACCTTTCCGAGCGACGCGGCGGGTGCCCGCAGCGCCAACGCGCCGGTGTCGCGCTGCAGCACGCGGCGCGTCTCCGCCGCCGCTTCCGCCAGCCCCAGATCGAAGTTTGGGTCAGCCATCACGACCGGTGGGTTCGGCTCGAACTTCGTCGTGTCGCCAGTCACGAGGTCGCGCCCGCTGATGACGTGCCGAATCGAGTGGTCCTCGATCACATAGCGGCCGCCGGCCAAGGGCAACGCCGCCCAAGGGACCAGCCACAGCGAACCATCGCCGCTAATGATCCAGTTCTTCCTATCGCCGACGTGGGAAAGGAGGGGGTTCAGGATGAGCTTCGCCACAGTTTGCGAGAGTTGGCGGAGCGCCTGTTCGCTCTCCAGCTCGCCCTTTTCGGCAATCGTCTTGGGCGCCTCGTGAAGTGACCGTCGCACCGCCTCAACGGCCCTTTCGATGGGCGCCGCCGCGCCCAGATCGATGAGCCGCACCTTGGCCTCGTCTCCGGGAAAAATCACCCAAGCCGCGTAGCGATCGCCCTCCAAGGACCGCGTCTTGAAGTTGGAGAGCATGAACCTGTTGATGTCAATCAGCACGGCATCGGCTGGCAGGGCCTTCTGCACGTCCGATAGCTCGACCCAGGGGTCCGCCTGCGCGAGACTAGCCCCCGCAACGCCACCCAGGCGTTGGGCGAGCTTTCCGGAAAGCTGTTGCTCTTGAACCGTCAATTGCCCGAGTTGGCGAGCGCGCTCCTCGGCGCCTTGATTCGTATCGGCAATCCGATAGGTCCAGGCAGCCAGTTGCCTGCGCACCGCGATGAGCTCGGCCGCCAACTTGGCTTGTTCCGGATCGGAATCGGCACGGGCCAGCAGCGCCCGCTCCGCCAAGATCTGATGAGCCACCCCCTTGCTATTGAGCAGCCAACTTGCGGACATGGCGACCAGCTTCGCGTCATCCCGGCGCCACCACGCCAGGGACAGGGCGGTTTGAGAGCCGGCCTCATCCTGGAGCAGGTAGGCCAATTGCTCGCTTTCGGGAAGGGCCGGCAAGACCTTCCGCAGATGCCGGCGGATGATGCGACGGCTGCGATCGCAGCTCTGGGCCGCCTGTTCCCATTGCTCCTGTTCGCTGTATAGCCTCACCAGATTGAGGAGCGTGCCTTGTACGTCAGGATGATTCTTGCCCAGCCGTGTTTCCTGAATCGACAGACTGCGTCGGTAGAGCGCCTCGGCCTCGGCACGCTTGCCCATCTCCGAGTACAACCGGCCCAGGTCATTCAGCGCCGAGGCCACGTAAGGATGGTCCTTGCCCAGCGCCTTTTCTTTGATCTCGATGCTGCGCCGGTAGAGGGTCTCGGCTTGATCGTACTGACGGAGGCCTCGCTGCACGTCCGCCAAGTTGTGCAGCGTGCGAGCCACGTCGGGATGGTCTTTCCCCAGCCGCGGCTCATAGCGCTCCAAGGCACTCTGAAAAGACCGCTCCGCGTCCGCGTACCGACGTTGGGCAGCATAGACCAGCCCCAGGTTATTCAACTGGTTCGCGGCCCCCAGGTCGTTTTTCAGGCGCAAGTAGGTCTTCAGGCTGCGTTGGTAAAGGGGCTCGGCCTTGGCGTACTGGCCCATCCTCAAATACAGCGTTCCCAGCCCGCTGACACCCAATGCCACGTAGGGGTGGCCCTCGCCGAGGTTCCGCTCCTTGATTTCGATGCTGCGCACGTGAAGTGGCTCGGCCTTGGCATACTGGCCGAGCGTCTCGTAAATGAGTCCCAAGTTGTAAAGGCTGGCAGCCACGTCGGAATGGTTGGGACCGAGCCGCTTCTCTCGGATTTGCAGACTCCGCAGATGCAGGGCCTCGGACTCCTCGTATCGGGCGAGGTAGATGTACAGGTTCCCCAGTTCGTTCAGGCTGTTCGCCACGCCCAGATGATCGTGACGCGCTTCGCGAATCGCGAGCGAGCGCTGCCGGAGTGGTTCCGCCTTGGCGTACTTGCCCACCTCCACGTACAGGCGGGCCAAATTGTTGAGGCTGTCGGCGACGGTGGCATGATCCTGGCCCAGGGCCGCTTCCCGAATCGTCAGGGTGCGCTCGTAGAGCGGCTCCGCCTTCGCATAGTCCTGGGCGTCGAAATAGATGTTCGCCAGTTCGTTCGCAAGGATCGCCGTCCTCGCATCCTTGGGGCCGTAAACTTGCGGCGCGAGCTTCAGCGCTCGGTCGAAGTAGGGCAGCGCCTCGTCGTTGCGACCCATGTCGCGGAGCGCGAGCCCTTTGCGAAAGGCCGCCTCCAGCTCGCTGGCCGGGTCTCCTTCGTCAGCCCTCGCCAGGGCGACGGCAGCACCCCAGGCCGCAAAGAAGACAATCGCCCGAAAGCCAAAACCATGAGAGACCGGTAACATGATGCTCTCCACCTCGCGTGATGCCGTGGGCGACTCATGAATCGCCCGCAACGGGTCCTTATAGGTCTTTCCCCGTCAGCGTAAACGCCGCCCAATAGAACGGGTGGGCGACCCCGTTGCGTTCTCGCCGGGAGAATTTCAAATGTCAAATGTAAGTGATCTACAGATCTTTGCGAGTGTTTAGCGTTATCGTGTCTCGATCTCCAGCGTCTTCTTCACAAGGCGGCTCGTGTCGCCCGTGACGACCACGCTACCATCTTTGCGCTGCAGGCGTTGGAAGGCGTGCATCACGCGGTCGGTGACGTTGCTGCCGCGCAGCAGGATGCCGGGGGGCAGCGGCTCGTCGCTGGCCAGCAGCGTGATTTGCTCTTTCCCCAGGCCGCCGCGGATTTCGATGCTCCCCTCGGGCGGGAAGCGGAAGGTCTGCCCGGCGGAGAGCTTCAGTCCTTTTTCGGTCAGCACCACCTTCTTGCCCTTGGCGCTCGTGCCGACGAGCTCAACGTGCAGCGTTTTTTTGGATTTGTTCGTCACGGCGATCACCAGCCCGTCGCCCGGCTCGAAGACGTTGTTCTTCTTGTTGGTCGTCAGCTCGACGGCGAACGGCGCCTCGCCGGCCGGATAGTTCCGGCGGACCAGGCCGTCCACCGGCACGACGGGGATGCCCAGCCCTAGCCCACGCACGGCCAGGTCGAAGTAGTCTTCCCAGGCATCGCGGCGAACCACGCCGCCGCTATCCAGCGGCAACAGGCCGAGGGCCGAGAACTGCGGCAGGCGGAAGATGCCCTGCAATGACTGCGCGTTCGGCAGGCCCAGCTCGCCGGCGGCCATGGCCACGGTGAGGGGGTTTTCGAGGAAGCGGCGGGTCACCGGGATCAGCGGCTCGCGCTTCTGCTCGTTGGTTTTTTCGTTGTTTTTTTCTTTGCCGAGCGCCTTCTGCATCGCTGCCATGAACCGCTGGCCGTCCTCCTTGAGGAAGGCGTCCATTTCTTTCTGTTCACCGTACAGCCGCAGGGCCACCGTCTTGTCGAACGAAGCGACGGAGGGGAGCCTTTGGAGGGCCGGCCGCACCGTGTCCGTGAAGGTCTTCATGCCCGCGTCGTGGCAGCGGATGCACGAGAGGCCGTTGCGGACGATCTTGTCGTCGGCGAACTTGTCCACCACGATCTCGGTGGGGGCCGCCTCGACCCGGTTGCCCTTGCCGTCGGCCACGTAATAGCCTTGCAGGCCGTTGGGCAGGGTGAAGATCATCTCGCCGCCGCTCTCGCGGAAGTGGATCGGGTCCTTGAACATGTTCTCCGGGCCGCGGCTGGACTTGAAATCGAAGCTCTTCCAATAGGCGCCGTGCCGCGAGGCATGCCGCTCGACGACGCGGTTGTTTCGCGACACGCCGGAGACCGCCATGCCCGCCCGCCGCGCGGTGAAGTTCCGCAGGTTGGCGGCCGAGTCGATATCGAGCTTGGTTTCCAGCTCGGCCAGCGTGAACGGCAGTTGCAAGAAGTCTTCGTAAAGCGGCGGTTGCAGCGCGGCGCTCACGAACCAGTCGGCCCGCACGAAGGGAATCGGCCGAATCTGTCCCGCGGGCACGAGGTACTCCTCGGCGACGCGGTCGAAGGTCTCGCTGTCGGCGGGCAGCACGGCGTAGGGGTACTCCAGCAGGGCCAGATCGAAGAGGTTGACGTCGAGCAGCTTCTTGCCGTCGCGGTCGGCAAACGGCGTGAGCTGCCAACCCACCTCGCGCAGGTCGAGGACGAACAGCGTGTCCGCCGGCGCGTCGATGGCCTTGGGCCGGGCCAAGCGGCTCTCCCAGCTCAAGTGGTTGATCGTCTTAACAAGGGCCTCGCGGTGCACCTCCAGCTCGTCGGCGGTAGCTCCGGCGACCACGAGGTGATTGATGCTGAGGAAGCGGAGGAAGCGGCGGTCTGCCGGCCGCGCCTCGCGGACGTGGGCCAGGATCTTCTTCCACAGGTATTCGTTGCCCGATTCCCCCTTGGCCAGCTCGGGCGGCTTTTCGGCGTCGGCAGGGAAGGCCGGCGCCCCGGCCAGGATCCACTGGCGGATCGTGGCAATGTCTTCCGCCGGCAGCTTGGGCCGGCCCTGGGGAGGCATCACCGAGTCGTCGGTGGCCGCGGGCAAGTAATAGACGGCCGACTCGTCCGGCTTCTTCGGCAGCAGCTTTTCTTTCTCGATCAGCAAGGCGCGATCCAGGATCTTCACGCCCCCGTTCGTCTTGGCCCCGCCGTGGCATTCCAGGCAATGGCCGCGGAAGATCTCTTTCACCCGAGCGGCCAGGGCGGCGTCATCGGCACGTGCGGCGCCGCAGACGGCAAACAGGGCAAGCAAGATGGCGGATAACCGTCGCATGGAAACCTCTCGGCGTGGAATGTCGAGCTTACGGCAGAATTCGTTGGTTCTGCTTGAGAAACGCAAACAGGCCGGCAGGCCGGACAGCAATTCTCCAGGAACTCACGACGGCATCTGCCCGTCCATCGCCTTTTCCAGCCGCACGCAAGCGGCCACCCACCAGCGGCGGACAGTCCGCTCCGAGACTTGCAGCAGCTCGGCGATCTCTTTTTCCGTCCATCCGTGGTAGAACTTCAGCCCCACGACTTCGCGCTCGTCGCAGGGCAACTCGGCGACCTTCTCATGGAAGCGTGTCCAGAGTTCCAGTTCATCCTCCGCCGGCAGCGGCGCAGCAGGCTCGATGCCTGGGCCGCCGGAAGCGTCGTCCGTCGCGGAGATGACCTTTCCGCCCCCCCGTTTGGCGCTGCCGCAGCGCCGCGCCAGATCGAGCAATTCGCTGCGGATGCAGGTGGCGGCGAAGGCCATAAACTGCCGCGTGGAATCGAACCGAGGCCCTTCCGCCTCGAGCGCCGCCAGGATGCGGAGCAGCGAGCCCTGCGCAACGTCGAGCGTATCGACGTCGCGGCGGATGTTGCCGAAGCCGCGGAGCATCCCCCGCGCCAGCCGCTCGATGCGCAGGCCGATCGCCTGGGCCAGCTCGTTACGAGCCGCATCGTCTTGGACGCGAATGCGTCCCAACCAGTCATGCAGCCGCGCGGTATGAAATGAGGCGTCAGACATCAAGCCACTTCGCGAGACCAAGACCGGCCGGCGCAAGCGAATCGGTCGGTTTCAACGAGTCTCACGACGATTGTAACTGGCGCCGTCCTCCGTCGCCAACAACCACTCACGCTGGTGGTGTCCTAATTCGACGTGAAAGAAGCCCGGCTTCTTGGAGAAGCCGGGCTTCTGAACACCGACTTAGGACACTACTCTCACGCCAGGATCTCCTTCACGACGCGGCCGTGAACGTCGGTCAGGCGAAAATCCCTGCCCTGGAAGCGGAAGGTGAGGCGTTCGTGATCGAAGCCCAGGCAGTGCAGAATCGTGGCGTTGAGGTCGTGGATATGGACCGGGTCGCGCACGACGTTGTAGCCGTAGTCGTCGGTCTCCCCGTGGACCACGCCGGGCCGAATGCCGCCGCCGGCCAGCCACATGGAGAAGCAGCGGCCGTGGTGGTCGCGGCCGTAGTCGTCTTGCAGGCCGCCCTGCCCGTACACCGTGCGGCCGAACTCGCCGCCCCACACGACTAGCGTGTCGTCCAGCATCCCGCGGCGCTTGAGATCGAGGAGCAGCGCGGCCTGCGGCTGATCGACGTCGTGGCACTGCTTGGGGATGTTCGTCGGCAAGCTGCCGTGCTGGTCCCAGCCGCGGTGATAGAGCTGCACGCAGCGCACGCCGCGCTCCAGCAGCCGCCGGGCGAGCAGGCAATTGGCTGCGTAGGTGCCCGGCTTCCTGGCCTCGGGGCCGTAGAGATCCAGCGTCGCCGCGGTCTCCGATGAGAGGTCGGTCAACTCCGGCACCGAGGTCTGCATACGGAACGCCAACTCGTATTGGGCGATGCGGGTTTCAATCTCCGGGTCGCCGGACCGGGCATGCTCCAGCTCGTTGAGCTGCGCCAGGCCGTCGAGCATCTGGCGGCGCAGC
>JBGQHD010000062.1:0-11516 GCA_041497795.1 Planctomycetia bacterium | reverse complement strand
GTCGCCGATCATCTCGGTGACCGACTCGGTCATGGCCACCGAGGTGCCGTCCTCGCGGAGCAGGTTGAGGGCCTTTTCGGCCTCGATCTCGATCAGCGACTGGTCGCGGCTCAGCCGGCCGGCCTGGGTGGTGAACGGCGCCGCCCGCTGGCTCTGCGGCGTGCGATCCAGCCGCAAGGTGCCTTCGTAAACGGCGATTTCCAATTCGAGCATCTTCTTGAAGCGGGCCTCGAGGAAGGCCAGCAACCGCTCCAGCTCTTCCTCGCGCAACTGGCGGAGCAGGTCTTCCAGCTCCTTCTCGATCTTCTTCAGTTGGGCCAGCGCCTCCTTCGATTCCTCCTTGGCGCCTTCGCGCTCGGCCTTTTCCAGCTTCTGCTTGGCCTCGCGCATCCGCTTCTCGGCTTCGTAGATTCGCTTCTTGGTCGATTCGAGCTTGTCCTGTGGCTTGGGGTCGCCTTCGCTGTCGGCTCCTTCGCCACCTTCCCCCGGCTCCTTGCGGGGGTCACTCTGGCCGCCGCCGCCCTTGCTCTTGCCGGACTTGGACTTTCCGTCGCCCGATTTGCCATCCCCAGATTTCGACTTTCCATCCCCGGACTTTCCGTCTCCGGACTTTCCATCACCCGACTTGGACTTGCCGTCACCCGATTTGCCGTCGCCGGACTTGGACTTTCCGTCGCCCGATTTGCCATCCCCAGATTTCGACTTTCCATCCCCGGACTTGCCGTCTCCGGACTTTCCATCCCCCGACTTGGACTTGCCGTCACCCGATTTGCCGTCTCCGGATTTCGACTTTCCATCCCCGGACTTGCCGTCTGCGGACTTGCCATCACCCGACTTGGACTTGCCGTCACTCGACTTTCCATCGGCCGACTTGTTGCCGCTGTCGTTGGGCTTCAGGCCTTCGTTCTTGGCGATCTCATTGCCGAGCTTTTGCGTGCGATCCGCCACCTTGTCCTGGCGGCCGGACAGTTGGCCGGGATTGTCGTGGGCGATTCGATCGTCGATCTCCGTCTGGTCCTTGATCAGCCGCTTGACCGCCTCCAGGTACGCGGCGATCCGCTTCTTCTCGTCGGCCAGCCGCTTGGGGCCCGACTCCGACATCAAGAGCTCGAGCAGCTTGTTGAGCTCCTTCTTCACGACCTCCTGCTCGCCCACCGCCGTGCCGAGCTGGTCGTTGCCGATCAGCTTCACCAGGGTGGCCAGCTTTTCTTCGATCTGCTGCTCGCTCCCCTGCTTGAAGGCCTTGCGGAGCAGCTCGGCGCGGGTCGGGTCGCTGGCCTCGGTGGCCTGGGCCAGCTTGAGCAGCTTGTCCTGCAGCTCCTTGAAGCGGATCTGCACCCGCTGCTGATCCAGGGAGGTGTTGGTGCGGTCCTTGGCCGAGTCGTTGGCGCCGTCTTTGTCCTGGGCCCGGGCGGCCAGGGGGCCCCACGTCGCCAGGCCGGCAATGCCGATCAGCACCAGCCCGCACAGCAGCAGAGGAAGACGTTTCACGGGAGCCACTCCTTCGTCGCGGGGAGTCATAAGGCCGTTGGCGAGTCTGGCCGTCTTGGACCAGGCGCGCCGTTAGATGACACGCAAAGCAAAGAACTCAAGTTCGCCAACAACAGACACCGCCCGAAGCCAGGCGGGCGAACGATTATGGCTACATCAGGCCGCGGAAAACAAGCGTCTTTAGTCTCTTGTCAAGCGGCCGGTCGGCGCGTGTCCACCTGTCTTCGTTACCTTCTGTTCAAAGTTACCTTCTGTTCAAAGCGCTTTACGGGCCGCCGAGCCCGGGCAACGATTGATTTTGCATCTTCTTCGTGGCTTGATTGACCCGGTCCTGGGCTTCGATGATCTCTCGCAGGATGCGGATCGCTTCGTTGAACTGCTCGAACTCCGCCATGTTCGCCAGCACGCCGTTCATTTCGGTGACGATCTTGTCGGCTTGCCGCAAGGCCACGAGACGGGCCTCTTCGCGGGCCACTGGATTGTCGTAAGCTTTGTCGCACTTGTCCACGAAATCGTTCAACTGGCCGTCGAACTGCGGGAACATCGCCTTGCCGATGTGGTTCAGCGGATCGATGACCCCCAATTGCAGCCGCTTCCGCAGCTCCTCGTTGTACAGCCGGTTGTTCTCCAATTCGCCCCGGATAATCTCGAAGTAGGCCGCCACCTCCAGCACCTCGATGGCGTTCTTGGCGCTCACCTGCTGGGCCCGCTGGGCACGCAGGAAGGCCTCCAACCGCAGGTCGTCGGCCGTCACCTTGCGGGCCTTTTCCGGCTTGGCGGAGTCTTTGCCGGAGGGCTCTTTGCCGGCGGCCTTGCCCGGTTCTTTTCCCGGCGGCTCGTCGGCCGGGGGATCGAAATGAACGTCGGCCAGCGAGTCCCGGCTGAGCGTCACTTCGTCCCGGTATCTTTCGAAGTTCTTGCGCTGAATTCGTTCCCTTTCGGCGAGAATCAGCCGCAATTCCTCGGGCGTCACCACCCGGAAGGCAAACACCGAGCTATACCCCTCGCTCACCGTCCGCGGCAGCGTGCAGCCGTCGCGGGCCACGATCTGCAGCGTAAACGTCTGCCCGGGCGTCAGTTGGAACTGCGAGTCCTCGATCTCCTCCACGATCGCGGGCTTGGCCTTGGGGTCGGCCTTGGCTTTCGGGTCGGGCTCGCGCGGCGCCCGCTTGGGCGGCAGCCCGGCCTTCGAGGCCCCGTCGCGCTGCTTGCGCATCTCGTAGGCCAAGGTCTGGAAGTCGAGCACCTCCTCGTCGAAATCCTTGTCGTTCATCCGTTCGCGGGCCAGCACGATCTCCTGCCGGCCCTTGGGGTCCTGCTTGAACGGAATCAGCACCGGCTCTTCGCCGGCGCGGGTGTACTTGATGAACAGCTTGGTCACGCCGTATTGGTCGCTGATCTTGCCTTCAAAGGGAATGCGCACTTGGGGCGTGACGGCATCGCCGACGTGATGCAGGCGGATTTCCGCCTGCGGCGCTTGGTCCTCCACGGCGGTGATCGAGAGCACAATCGGCTGCCGGGTGCGGATGCCGTCCTCGTCGTCCAGGGTGAAGTGCAAGTCCTGCGTGTCGAGCAGCCTGTCTACCCGCCCCATACCCTGCAGGTCTTGGCCTTGCAGGTCTTGGATCACGAGACGGAATTGCGACGGGTCTTGCGGCGCCAGCGGCACGTCGCTGCGGAGCTTGGGCCGCGCCGTGGCTTCGCCGTAGGTGATCTCGACGGTCGCCTGCCGGAGCGGCTTGTTGGCCACCCCCAGCACAGTGACGCGGCTGCCCTTGGGCACTTCCATCGTGCCGCGCACGTCCAGCGTTTGCGTGGCGAGGTTCGTGTAGGTGGGATATTCCACCACCAGCTTCAGCTCCGCGCCGGGGCTGTCCACCACGTCGATCTTGTATTGGTCGCCGCGGACGCGGTAATCGCCGCCGACCACCTCGAATTGCTTGATCGTGTGCAACAGGCCGTGGAAGGTGTAGCTGAACTCTTGGAAGCCCCCTTGCGGCTCGCCGATCCGCGTCATGCTGACGCTGCCGGAAGTGTCGTCCTCGGGACCGGGGCGGTCCCCTTCGCTGACGTACTCCAGCCGCACGGAACGGGGAGTTTCATGCTCCTCGACCTCCGCCTTGACGACGATGGTGATGTCGTCCCCCTTGGCGATCTTGCGGGGATACTGGCCGTCCACCATCACGAAGCAGCGGCGGGTCCACTTCGTCGCGTCGTTCAGCAGCAGGAAGCGGCTGACCCAGGTCTCGAACGCCTCCCCCTGGGCGTAGGCGAACGCCCCGATCGACAGGCCGAAGACCAGCGCCAAGAGCACGTTGCGGGCCATCGGCCAAGGATTGAAGACCTCGGAGAGCTTCACCTGGCCGGTCTTTTCCAGCGCGTCTTCGCAGGTCCGCTCCAGCATGTCTTCGTTGAACGCCGCGGCGTGCTCGGGCGCTTCGCGCATCTCCACCGTGGTGAGCAGGCTGTCCTGGTAGGCGCGGAAACGGCGCTCCAGCAGCACGGCCAGGCTGCGGTCGGGCAGCGCCACCACCAGCCGGCGCAGGACGAGCAGATACACGATGGCCAGCATTGCGCCCGCCGCCACGGCGAGCACGGCGATCCGGCCGCCGACGGTCAACTCGTCGTAGCCGAAGGTGACCGGCAGCCAGTCGATGAGCAGGCTCAGCCAGAAAGCCAGCCCGAGCCAGGCCAGGGCCAGCGCCAGCCCTTCCAGCGAGACGTAGCGGCGGATGCGCCCCCGCAGCGAGGCCAACGCGCGAGCAATGGCCGGAGCCAACTCGGGGGACGCGGGCTGAGGCTGGGGATTGTCGGTTACTGTCGCCATTGCGGTATGACCTAGGTCTGTCTTTGTGACTTCGCTCGCGCGTCATTCTGAGCGCAGCGAAGAATCTCGACACGCGGCAGTTCCGAGATTCTTCGCTGCGCTCAGAATGACAATTATTGGCTCACCACTCACCACTCACCACTCACCACTCACGCCAGCTTGCACAGCCGGCGGATGATCCACTCCATGCACAGTAGCGCGCAAATCACCCACAAGGTCCACTGGTTGTCCCAGAGCTTGTGGGGGGTGTCTTCCATCGGCTGCACTTCGGTGCGGTCTTTGACGCGGTTGACCAGGGACGTCGGCGCCGAGACGTTGGCCGCCTCGGCCATGCCCAGGAACGGATCGCCGCCGCCGGTCTCGAGGGAAATCTGCGCCAACAGCGGCTTGTTCAGCCGGGTGTTGCGGTTCTCGCGGTCCGGCAAGCGGACCTTGAGGTCCTTGGCCAGCACCTCGTCGCTGTCGGGCACCGGCACGTCGATGTGGTACCGGCCTTTGAGCGTGACCGTGAACTGCCCGGTGAAATAGCCCGGCTTGTCTTTGCTGCCCTTGAGCTCCATGCGGTAGAGCTGCTCGTCGGGGGCCACATATTCCATGGGGATCGAATCGGCGACCAGCTCGTTGCCCTGGGCGTCTTCCATCCGCACGCGGATGAACACGGTTTGGCCGACGTCGTAGTCGTCCTCGGTGAGCAGCATGCCGCGCTTGGTGCCGCGCAGCAGCGTGCCCTGCGACACGTGGCGAATGAGCTTGGTGTAGAACGTCTCGAAGTATTCTTCCTTCAGCGCGCGAATCCGCCACATCTCGGCGCTGCCCAGGTAGAACACGCGGCCGGAGCCGTACATCTGGTCGGCCATCAGCACCGGCAGGTCGCCCAGGCCAGCGGAATCGGGCAGCGTGGCGTAGACGTTGGCCGCATCCTTGGCCGACTCGGTCTTGAAGCAGTCGAAGAAGCCCTCGAACTCGTCCCAATAGCGGCGGCTGCTGGGCTCACTGTCCCCCAGCCAGAGGAATCGCGGCAGCGGCTGCTGGCCGGCTTCCTTCTTCGGACGCGGGTCTTCCCAGCGAATCTTCCGCGGCTCGCGGGTGGCGCGGTCGTCGCCGAAGTCGATCTCGCCGCGGAAGCGGACGGGGTACAAGGCGCGAATCTTGGCCATCGCCTCGTCGGCGTTGGCGCGGATGATCCACTCGGAGGTGTGGATCGGGCCGGGGATCAAGACCAGTCCGCCGGCGTCCTTGGCGACCCAGTTCTCCAGCAGCTCGACTTGCTCGGGGGTGAGCTTCTTCCATTCCGGGTCGAAGACCACGATGCAGTGGTACTTCCGCAGGGCCAGTTTATCGGCGGGGAAGTCGAGGAGGATTTCGTTGGCGTCCTGCGACACGCCGTCCTTGTCCACGACGGTTTGCAGCAGCACGTCCACAATCATGCTCTTGTCGCGCTGCAACTGGTTGTGGAGGAAGTGGTATTCGCGGCACGGCCCGCCGGCGAACAGCAGCACGCGCGTCTTCTGGTCCACGACCTCGACGATCTCCGTCTTCACGAGCTCTCCGCTCTCCCGTTGGCCGGCGCCGCCGGGCAGGATCACCTTGGCGGTCAGCTTCCGCCGGCCGACGTACTCCGGCTGCAACTGTCCGGTGACGACGACCTTTTCGCCGTCGGGGTTGAGCGAGAAGGGGACCTTCTCCTCCAGCTTGGGCGGGTCGTCTTCCTTCGCGGCGTCTTGCGACCAAATCTCCAAGTCCAGCGTCTGATTCCCCAGTCCCACGCCCTCCACAATCACGGTGAACGGGTACTTATCGCCGGGATAGGCCTTGGACGGGACGACGAAGTCGGCGATTCGCACGTGGGCCAGCACCTTGTCGGAGCCGATGCCGACGGTGTAGATCGGGATGCCGCGTTTCTGGGCCTTGCGGAGCACGACGGCCGGGTCGATGCCGTCGGTGTTGCAAAAGTCGGAGACGACGATGATGCCGGCGATGCCGCGCTGCGTGAGGTTGGCGTCCACCAGATGGTTGAGGGTCTCGACCAGCCGCGTCTCGTGGCCGCGGGCGGCCTGAATTCGCAGCAATTCGCGCCAGTTGACTTCGTTGACCGCGGCGGCGGCTTGGCCCTCCGCTGCGTTGCCATTCGGGGCGGCCGCTGTGTCCGTGCGGGTTTGGGTCCACAGATCGGTGAAGTTGGCCGACCAGATGAGCAGCACCACGGCCCCCGCCAGCAGGATCGGCAGCGTGCAGATCGCCCGCACCCGCAGCGGCAGGCTAGGAGTGAGCCACAGGCAGATGATCGCCAGCAAGGCCACGCCGCCGATCACCAGGGCCGGCCAGTAACGGTCGTAGAACGTGCGGTTGTCGTGCTCGGTCTCGGCGGCGGCGACGGCCAAGACGCCGCCGGGAATCTTGGCCAGCGTGACCACCGCGTTCTCGGCCGAGTCGAAGCGGACCACCTCGATATCGTGCTTCTTGCGCAGCTCGGCGATCAGCGGGGATTGCTGGAGCGCCTGCACCACCTCGTCGATCCGCTGGCGGCTGCTCCCCTCGTCCACGATCGTCATGCTGGTGCTGGTATCGATCGTCAGCACCACGCGAGAGTTGATCGTGACCGGCCGCTCGATGCGGTGCTGGGGCAGCAGGAAGATCCACAGCAGGCCCAGGAACGCGCCCATTCGCAGCAGGATCAACGTGGTGGCGATCACTCCGCCCAACTCGACGCAATCGCGCAGGTAGAAAAAGACCACCAGCGCAATGAGCAGCACGGAGGCCGCCGCCAGCACCAGCCACCACAAGGGGGTCATCTGGGCCAACCGCCCGAACTCGAACCGCTCGGTGACCGTACTGGCGGCCGATTCGGCCTCGCCAACCGCGGCCAGTAGCACGCTGGGTAACTGCATCGCGAATCCCCTCGGATAGCTACAGCGCTATGTTCTTACGTGTGGTCCATGTCAATGACGAATGTCGAAGCACGAATGTCGAAGGAAGGCCGAAGCCTTAAGCCCGAATCACAGCCGTCCCTGGCTTTGTCATTCGTCATTCGTCATTCGTCATTCGTCATTCATTCGTCATTCGGTCCCTCGTCATTGCCTACGCCGCAGCCCCTTTGAGCACCGGCGGATGGTAGCTCGCCGAGTAGGCGAGCATCTGTTCGCAAATCAACAGCAGGATCAACCCGTAGAGCAACAGCTCGCTCAGGCTCGAACGGGTCGAGTCGTCGATCTGGCCGCCGATCGTGCCCGGCTGAAGCACCATGATGTTCTTGTTGTCTTTGCCGTACATGGCATTCAGCTTTTCGGTGCTCACCAGGGCCAAGTCGCCCTCCTCCGGCGCCACGTTGAACACGTAGGTCTTGAGCTCTTTCTTGTTCTCGCGGGTGTTGAGCTCCAGCTCGTAGATGCCGGCGCGGGAGATGTCCGGCACGGGCAGATCGTACTGGCCGGCCTCGCCGGTGATCTTCATTTCCCGGTGCTCCTCGAGGTTGGCCGATTTCCAGGTGACCTTGGCGTCGTACTTGTCGGCGCTAAGGGTCTCGGAAATCGGCGAGCCGACCAGCCGCGAGACTTCGCTCACCGGCGGCGACAGGTAGTTGCGCAGCTCCTGGATCGCCACCAGGTAGGTAATGTGCCGCGCCCAGTCGTTCCAGCTCGGCCCGGCCGTGGTCAGCACGGCCACCACCCGGCCGCCGTTGTCGAAGGTGTGCTCGATCACCAGCGGCGCCTGGTTGCGCAGCCGGGCGATGACCTTGGCCGTGGATTTGTCGTCCGGCTTCCAGTCGCGCGTGACGGCGTAGTACCGCCAGGTCGCGATCTCCGCCAGGTACTTGCCCCCTTCGCCGCCGAACATGCGGAACACGGGGTGGTCGATGTCCGGCTCCAGGTCGGGCGACTTGTCCACCCGATCGACGATCAACTCGTATTGAGCCGCCAGCGGCGCGGGGAACAGCCCGTGCCCGTCCTTGTAGAGCTTGTCGTTGATGAATCGCGGGTTGAAGCGCTCGCCGGCAAAGAAGGCCAGGCCGCCGCCGGCGCGGACGTATTTCTCCAGGTTTTCGACCGCCTCGTCGCTCAGCCGGTCGAAGTTGCAGAGAAACACCCCTTGGTACTTGCTCAGGTTGAACTTCGGGTTGGCAAGCTGCTCCGGCGCGGCCAGCTCCGGCGACAGGCCGGTGTGGAAGTCGCCCGGTTTCAGCGCGTTGGCGAGGAAGAACGTGTCGATTCCCTGGCTGTCGCCCGTGCCCATCAGGCCGTCCACGATCAGCACCGGGATCTGCTCCTGCACCTCCAGCACCGTATGCCGGGCGTTGTCGGCCGCGACAGCGTCTTCGCTCTGCAGCTGCGCGGTAATGCGGTGGCTGCCGGCGCGGTCGAACTGGACCTCGAAGCTGCGGGTCTCCGTCTGGCCGGGCAGGATCGCCGAGATAGTGATCGGCGCGAGTGTCGTGCCGTCCACGCTGCGCACGATCGACACGTTGCCGCGCGCCGTCTTGCCGTGGTTCTTCACCGAGACGTCCATGATGATCGAGATGCCGGCCGCCAGCGCCCCGTTGCGCGGCTTGAGGGCCGTGACCGTGAGGTTATCGTGCTCGGTCTTCGTGCACTGCACCAGGTGCAGCAGGCTGCCGTCTTTGGTCATCTCGTCGAACTGCGTCTTCAGGTCGTCGGGCGTGCCCCATTCGCGGGCGCGGAAATCGGAGAGCAGGTACACGCGGCGCTTCTCGTTCTCCGGCCGGACCAGCTCCTTCAGGGAATCCAGCGCGACCTGCGGCGGCACCGACATCTCGGTGGCCGTGACCTGGCCCAGAGCACTTTTCAGCGTGTTGGCGAAATTGCGATCAACGGCCGCCTGATTGAGCAGAAGCTGCGCCTTGCGCTTGGCCCGTGTGTAAGTCGTGAGGGTGAACGTGTGCAGGCCGGGGGAGCGGGCGGCGGCCTCGCCGATCTTGAGGGCTTCTTCCTTGGCCACGTCGAGCAGCGACCTGCCGCCCACGCCGGTGTCGTTCATCGAATAGGTGTCGTCGATGGCCACCCAGTGGTGCGTCGTCTGGCCGCTGATGATCGTGCTGAGATCGGCGTTGTACAGCATCTGCGCCAGCACCATCAGCAGCGCCAGGAGCGCCGCGATGCGGCACAGGAGCAGCAGGAGTTGCTTCAGCAGGATCCAGGTGCTGCTTTTCTTGTGCGCCGCCAGCAGGAACTCCATCGCCGCCCACTTGACCCGGCGATACCGCATCAGGTTGATCAAGTGGATGATGATCGGCAGCGCGATGAGCGCCGCGATGATCCCGAAGGAGATGAGTCCCGGGTTAAGAAACTGCATGGCTGTTTTCCCGAGTCTCGTTCCCACGCAGGTTCTTTAGACCCCTGGCGTGGGAACGCGAGTTTCGCCGCTCTGCGGCAAGTCTATGCTTGCTGACTATGGTCTTCTAATCACGTCTTGCTCAGCGGCACTTCCTCGCCGCGGAGCGGCAACGCTGGCGTTCCCACGCACTCTCTTCAATATGGTTGCGGGGGAACGGAGGACCGCTCGCGGAGCGAGCGGACCACACTTACGCTTGACTTACGCTTGGTGGTGCATGCCCAAACGGTTACTGACGAACGCCGCCAGCGCCGCATCGAGATTGTCGCTGGTCCGCACCAGGCGATAGTCGATCGTGCTCTTGGCGCAGTTGACGCGCACCTCATCGAGGAACGCGTTGAGCGCTTCCAAGTATCCGGCCCGCAGCGCCCGCGGATTGCACGACAAATGCTGCGGCAACTCCAGCCCCTCGAACCGCGTCGGTCCGCTGAACTGGAAGTCCAGCTCGTCGTCGTCCATCACGTGCAGCACGAGCACGTCGTGACCGCGCTGCCGCAGGAGCTTGAGCCCTTTGAACAGCGGCCCGCGATCCACGAGCAGGTCGGAGAAGAGGATCATCATGCCGCGGCGAGGGAACTTCTCCGCGATGTTGGCGAGGATCTTCGAGACGTCGGTCGTCTCCCGCTCGCCCGGCTCGGTGACCTCCAGCGCCTTGATGATGGCGTTGAGGTGCGTCCGTTTGCTGCGGTGCGGCACGGCCTCGCGGACCTTGTTGTCGAAGGCCACGCAGGCCACGGCGTCCTGCTGCCGCAGCACCATGTAGCCCAGGCTGACCGCCGACGTGCAAGCGTACTCGTACTTGCTCAGGTGTCCGCGGCCATAGATCATGCTGCTGGACACGTCCACCAACAGCGTCACGCGCATGTTGGTGTCTTCCTCGTACTGCTTGACGTAGTAGCGGTCTTGCTTGGCCCAGACTTTCCAGTCCACGTCTCGGACGTCGTCCCCCGCCACGTATTCGCGGTGCTGGCGGAACTCGACCGAGTGGCCAAAGTACGGGCTGCGGTGCATGCCCGACAGAAACCCTTCGACGATGTGCCTGGCGCGCAGATCCAGCCGCGCGATCCGCTTGATCGCCTCAGGATGCAAAAATCTTCTGGAATCGGGCATCGGCGGTCAACTCGTTCTCTTTGGTGGGGGTGACTTCGAGCAGCTTGGCGACCACGTCGTCGGGCGTGATGCCTTCACTTTCGGCGGCGAAATTGACGACCACGCGGTGCCGCAGCACCGGGCGGGCCAGGGCCTGAATGTCGTCGCACGAGACATGCGTGCGGCCGTGGAGCAAGGCCCGCGTCTTGCCGCCGAGAATGAGGAACTGCACCGCGCGGGGGCCGGCGCCCCAGCTCACCCAGTCCTGCACGAAGTCCGGCGTGCCGGGCTCCTTGACGCGCGTCTGCCGCACTAAAGAGAGCGTGTAGTTGATCACGTGGTCGGTGATCGGCACCTCGCGGATCAACTGCTGAATCTCGCCGATCTCCTCGCCGGTCAGCACCGGCACGATGCTATCGCTCATGGGGGCGGTGGTCCGCCGGGCGATCTCGAACTCTTCCTTGAAGTTCGGGTACTTCACGAACACCTTGAACATGAAGCGGTCCTGCTGCGCCTCGGGCAGCGGATAGGTGCCTTCCTGTTCGATGGGGTTCTGCGTGGCCAGCACGAAGAACGGGGCGGCCATCGGGTGCCGCACCCGGCCCACGGTGACCTGCCGCTCCTGCATGGCCTCGAGGAGGGCCGCCTGGGTTTTCGGTGGCGTGCGATTGATCTCATCGGCAAGGATGACGTTGGCAAAGACGGGCCCCGGTTTGAACTGAAAGATCCCGCGAGCTTGATCAAACACCTGAAGCCCGACGAT
>JBGQHD010000061.1:0-11522 GCA_041497795.1 Planctomycetia bacterium | reverse complement strand
TCCGCGTGCCGATCGTGCCGGGCATCCTGCCGGTGACCAACCTGGCTCAGATCCAGCGGATCGCGTCGCTCTGCGGCGCAAAGCTGCCGCAGAGCTTTCAGGAAGGCCTGGAGCAGCACGCCGACGACGAAGCGGGCCAATTCGAGATCGGCGTCGAGTTCGCCACGTGCCAGGTGCAAGAGCTGATCGACGCCGGCGTGCCCGGCATCCACTTCTACGTGCTCAACAAATCCCCGGCCACAGTGCGCGTGCTGCGCGAGGTGAAGTTACGCTCCTAACGGCCGTCCGCGGTGTTGTGCAGAATCATTGGCTCCACCGAGCAAGCTCGGCGGGGGCCAACTTCACTCGGGTCAACAGTTATAGCTACGGATGGTCATGGACGAGACAACCTTCGATGTGGTGGTGATCGGCACGGGCCCGGGCGGAGAGGGGGCCGCGATGCAGGCCGCCAAGCATGGGCGGCGCGTGGCCGTCGTGGAACGCTCGGCCCGCATCGGCGGGAACTGCACGCACCTGGCCACGATCCCCAGCAAGGCCCTGCGGTACGCCATCTTCCAGACGACCGAGGCCAGCCAGCACCCGCTGCTGCGCGAAGCGGGGGCGGCGGTCACGATCCCCTTCCCGGACCTGCGGCGCGGCGCCAAGTCGGTCATCGAGCGGCAGGTCGAGATGCGCCGCACGTTCTACGACCGGAACCACGTGCCGGTGATCCACGGTTGCGCGAGGTTTCTCGACCCACGCACCATTGAGGTGCAGCGCGAGGACGGCGGCTGCCAGCGGCTCGCGGCCCAGGCGTTCATCATCTCTTGCGGCGCGCGGCCGTATCGGCCCGCCGACGTCGATTTTGCCCATCCGCGGATCTTCGACAGCGACACGATCCTCGATCTGTCCTTCACTCCGTCGTCGCTCACCATCTACGGGGCGGGCGTGATCGGCTGCGAGTACGCCTCGATGTTCCGCAACTTGGGCTGCAAGGTGAACTTGGTCAACACGCGGGAGAAACTGCTGGATTTCCTGGACGACGAGATCACCGACGCCCTCGGCTACCACCTCCGCGACCGGGGCGTGCTCATCCGGCATCGCGAGGAGTATGCCCGCGTCGAAGGCCGCGACGACGGTGTCGTGCTCCATCTCAAGTCCGGCAAGCAGCTCAAGACCGACATCCTGGTGTGGGCCAACGGCCGGACGGGCAACTCGGACAGCCTCAACCTGGCGGCAGCCGGCATCGAGCCGGATAAACGCGGCAGCCTGCGGGTCAACGAGAACTTTCAGACCTCGCAGCCGCACATCTACGCCGTGGGCGACGTGATCGGCTTTCCCGCCCTGGCCAGCGCCGCCTACATGCAAGGGCGGGCCGCCTCCACGCACCTCATCGAAGGGCATTGCGAACACCTGGCCCGCGACATCCCCACCGGGATTTACACCATGCCGGAGATCAGCTCCCTGGGCAAAACCGAGCGGGAGCTGACCGAGGCCAAGGTGCCCTACGAAATCGGCCACGCCCAGTTCAAGAGCCTGGCGCGGGCCCAAATCACGGGCCGGACGGTGGGCATGCTCAAGCTGCTGTTCCACCGCGAAACGCTGGCCATCCTGGGCGTCCACTGTTTCGGGACCAACGCCTCGGAGATCATTCACATCGGCCAGGCGATCATGATGCAGCCGGGCCCGGCCAACACACTGATGTACTTCATCAACACCACGTTCAACTACCCCACGATGGCCGAGGCCTACCGCGTGGCGGCTTTGAACGGCATCAACCGGGTCTCCTGACTCGGCGTGACACGAAGATCATCGCTGCCGGCTTGTCTGTTGGGCCGGCCGAGGGCGACGGATAGGAGTGTCCGTCTGACGGCGCGAGCTGTGGCAGACGGCGTCTGATTCGTCGATAATGACGGCGACGAGGCGAACGCTCGCCCGCCGCCTCTCCGCCTCTCACGGCTGGTGCTCTCATGTGGCAAGCCATCGTCGATGGGGCGATGCCCGACTTCTGGCCGCCGCGGCCGAGCCGTTTCTGGGACCTGGCCCTCCGGCCACTGCGGCACTGGTACCTGCACCGGTACTACGGAATCGCCGACGTCTTGATCGAAGGCCTCGAGCAGCTCGGCCGGATTCAGCCGGGCGATGGCCTGCTGATCGCCCCCAATCACAGTCACGACAGCGATCCGCACGTGATGATGGAGGTGAGCCGGCGAGCGGGGCGGCGGTTCTACTTCATGGCCGCCTGGCAGATCTTCCGCCCGCACTGGGGCATCGACGGCTGGCTGCTCCAGCGGATGGGCGCGTTCAGCGTCGATCGCGAAGGCTGCGACCGCCGGGCCGTCAAGCAAGCGATCGTGCTGCTCCGCTCCGGGCAGACCTTGGTCGTGTTTCCCGAGGGAGAGGTCTACCGCCTGAACGAACGGCTGACCCCGCTGCTGGAAGGCGTGGCGTTCATGGCGCTCAGCGCCCAGCGCGATCTCGACAAGGCGGCCGCCGAGCCGGCAGGAAATGAGTCGGCAGGAAATGCGCCGGCATGCAACGGGGCGCGGGTCTGGATCGTGCCGGCCGCGATTCGCTATCAGTTCGCCGCGGGCACGAACGACGTCCGTCCTCAGCTCGAGGCCGCCATCGCCCGGATCGAAACCCGGATGATGTGGAACCCGCCGCACGGTGCAGCGCTGCACGAGCGGATCATCCGCGTCGGCGAACTCCTGCTTACGATCAAGGAGAAGGAGCGGCTCGGGCAGTCGCGCGAGCGCGAAGGCGACTTGCCGGGCCGTGTCGGCTTCTTTATCGAACAACTTCTGTCGCGGCAGGAGACCCGGCACTTGAAAAAGAGCCCCTCGGCGGAAACGGTGCCCCTCCGTGTCAAGGCCCTGCGGCGGCATCTTTTGGACGTGTGGACCGGCGAGCACGGCCAGCCGTCCGACGCGCAGACGCTGCGCGAGGCGCGCGAGGCCCTCGACGACGTGCAACTGGTCCTCCAGCTCTACAGCTATCCCGGCGACTACATCGCCGAAAAGCCGAGCCTGGAGCGGATGGCCGAGACGATCGAGAAGTTTGAGGAGGACCTCACCGGTTCAGCCCGGCCCAAGGGTAAGCGGCAGGCGCGAGTCATCCTGGGCGAGCCGGTCGATCTGCGGGAAGCCGCCGCCGCCGGCCGGCCGCGCGTGGTGGCCACCGACGTCACCGACCGTCTGGAGCGGGCGATTCAAGGTCTGATGGCAGGCCCGAACCCGCGATAACAGAAACAGCCCGCCCTTCCACCCTCATCTTACACCGGCAGCACGAAGCTCATATGCAGCTCGCAGTGCCGCCGTTGGATCTGATCGGATTCCTCGGCTTGAGGTGGACCCCAATCGTTGGGCGCAAAACGGTAGGGAATAAGAGAGCCGTTGGTCCTGGGAAAACGCCTGTTGTCTTTCTTTGTGGCGGTGCTGCATGTTGTTCAGCCGTCTAGGCTGAACAACTTGCAGCACAACACGGTATAATGGTAGTGCCACACAGCCAAACATCGCTAGTGGGCACAAATATTGAGGCAGCAAGTGATTGCGGAGTAAGTGAATGTCGCCGCAAGAGTTAGGAAACGGCATTCATTAGACTTAGGATCCAGTCCCGCAAGGGGTCGGGGTTCAAATCCCCGCTCTCGCATTCCCTTTCTGGCAAAGACTTACGGCAGCCCTTGTCCGCTTCTCTTCGGCTCGGCAACTCTTTCGTTCTTCAACCCTTCGAGCCCGCTGTCGCATCGCCCGGCATCGCATGTTACGCTGCCAACGGGTACCCGTGGCACCTTCTGCATCAGGGTCCGGCGCCTGGCGAGGTCGCGCGGCAGCTTTCATCCACCCAAGACAATCAGGGTTCCGAGGTGATCCACCAACCAGGCAACCTACCCGGGGCAACGTGGGCGGAAGGAGTTTCCGTCGTTGATTTTATTGAGCGGCTGCGCGCATCCAGGGATGCGGGCTATGGTTTCGTGCCGCTGGCCGGAGCGGGCCTCTCCGCGCCCTCGGGGGTGCCGATCCTCTCAGAGATCCAGGGGTACTTGCGCAAATGCATCGCCATGGCGCTGGGATTGGATCGTCCCGATTGTTGGCGTCCGGGCGCCGAGGGGGATCGGCGCCGCTGGCGCCTGGACTTGCACAAGCTCCGTCGCTGGCTTCCCGGCCGCGACGACTGGCCTCCTTTCGGCGATCCGCAGAATTACACGCGCGACACGGTCGATTGGATGAGCCGGATCGGCGAGGTGCTGGATGAAATGCTCCGCCAGGTCAAACGGGAGCGCCGCGAGGATTACCCGGAATTGGACCTGTTGCAGGAAGCCTATGGTGCGGCCGCCGAATGGCGAACGGCGCTGCTCTTCCTCTCGCGGCTGCGGCTGCGCAGCGACGCGCCGGAGTTTCTCAATCAACTCCGCCTGGGCCCGCCGGACCTGGACATCGTGGACACGTTCTTCTTGAACGTCGTGTTGGGCAAGCGACCCACGTTGGGGCATCGGATGCTGGCGCGGCTGGCCGGTCCCTTGCGGATCAACACGGCGCTGACCACCAATTTCGACGACCTCTTGGAGCGGGCGCTGGAGGAGACCGACAACCTGTTCACCGTGTTCGACGTACACGTGGACACGGGGTTGCCCCCCTACCGCGACATGCAGGGGAAGAACGCGCTGGTCAAGCTGCACGGTGGCCGCTACGGGCTGCGGGCGGATTATTCGCTCGATTTGCCTCCCACCGACGACGACTTGCGGCACTTCGTCTCGTATTTCGCCGACCGGCCCATCTCCGCCGAGGAATGGTACGACGCCCGTCGCAGCGGCAGCCACTTCGCGGCGCGGCGGCATCTGTTAGTGGTGGGCGTGTCGGCCGGCGACGAGCGGATCAACATCATGGTCCGCGCTGCCATCGAATCGCTCAGCGATTTTCAGGTGTTTTGGGTAGCCTATCGTTCGGAGGAAGTCCGTGCCGCGACCAAACTCTTGCAGCGGCTATTTCAGGATGCCTCGCCGCCGGACAGCGCGAGTCGCTTCGCCGTCGTGCGCCACAAGTTTCAGGGTCTGCTGTTTCTGGAGATCTACCAGGTATTGATGTCGGCCTTGCCGGCGTCGGGCGCGATTTTCCCCTCGGCTCCCCGGCTGCCGGTCCCTCCGGAGCTGATCCACGCCCGCGGCGACGAAGAGCGGCTGAAGGGCTTCGCCGAGCTGGTGCACCAGCGCATCGACGCTTGTTTCGGCCCCACGGCTCAGAGCGCCCCGGTGATCCGGACGATCATCGTTCACGGCAGGCGCGGGGACTACTTCGGGGCCGTGTCGGCGGCCGCGAGGGTGTTCGAGGGCGAGTTGGATCGCGGACGCCAGAGCGTGTGGATCGATCTGGACGAAGTCTCGAGTTGCACCGACCTGTTCGAGATGGTGCTGCACACGGTGGCGCGGAAGGCGGGCATCGTGGACTGGCTGCCCGTCGTGCTTCAACGCGAGCATTCCGACCGCAGCGGCATTGAAACCACGCAGATGCGCGAGATCGCGCGGATCACCAACAATCCCCACCGCCAGTGGGTGGTGTTCCTCAATGCGCGCAGCGGGGCGGGGGTGAATCTGGACCGGCCCGAAGGATACGAGGAGCGGCGCCGTGCCCAGCCCAACGGATGGCTGGACCTCCGCCAGTCCGATCTGGGCGATGGCGACGATCCGACGGCCAGCGGCGAGGCATTGCTGGCGTTTCTCATGCGCGTTTCCGGTGAGGACTGCCCGAACGTCGCCGTCGTGCTCTTGTGCTACAGCGGTCCGGGCGGACTCATGGGCATGGTGAGGAGCGACTTGTGCGGCACGCCTCCGCCGCTGGAATTGACCGAGCGGCTTTTGCAGGACTTCCACGCGCTGGAGGGGATCGTCGAGCGCGCCCTGGAATTCAGCCGGGGCGACGACGCCCGCAGGCGGTTCCTCTATTCCTTGTGCCTAGCCAACAAGGTCCGCTACGCCGCGCTGTTCTGGTCCTGGACGTTTCACGCGCCCGGCGCCCTGCGGGATTCGTCCTCGCGGCATCGCATTGACGCGGCGAATTCCTGGCTGACGGAGCTCGAGGAACGGCACGTGATTCGCCGCAAACTGGGCGGCTTCATCTGGATGCACTGCGACATTCGCAACGCATTGCGGCAGAAACTGTCGGAGCTGTACGAGGATTGCCGCCAGAGCACGGCAGAGATTCATCACGGCCTGGCCGAATGGTACCGCAAGCTGCTGGTGACCTCCGACGAGCCGTTGGCGGCCTTCGAAGTGGTCTACCACCGTTGCCGCCAGGTCGTGGAGTTGCTGCGAGGTTGTCCGGTGGACGTCGGCCCGATCCTCGAGGCGCTGACCGACGCCCGCCGCGCATTGCATTTGGGACGTCACGCGATGCTGGCCTGGGGATTCACCAAGGGACTCTGCCGCCGGCTGGCGCAAGTCCGCGACGACTATCTGGAGGAAGTGCAGCACGCGCTGGACGCCATCGAGTCGGAGAAGCGGCGCGCCATTCAGTGGCGCATCGACCAGTTACGCTTCACGTCCCTGCGGCTGAACCGGGCCATCGCCCGCGAGGTGGGGGAAAACACCGTGGCCTTCGAGCGTCATCTGGAGCTCCGCGAGGCCCAGTACAACGCGCGCACGCGGCCGACCGCGGAGGGTCCGCTGGGACGACGGCAGGAGGGCGAAACCCGCGCGCAATGGGCGCGGCGGATTCTCCATCCCCACCTCCGGGAGCGTGTCGTCGCGCAGCACCAGCCGTTTCACGAATCCGCCACCGAATGGATCGACTCTTGCGACGAGCTGGGGATCTTGGGAAACGCCGTCCGCGCTTTCGGCTTCGCCCGTAAGGCGTTTGCCCAAGTCTATCAACGCTTCGGCTTCCCCCAGGAGGTATTCCAGCGGAACCTACCCCTCTACCAGGATTCAGATCAACTCAAGGCCTGGTGGAGCGGGTTGGATCAGCGATGCGTGGCTGAGTTGGGGATCGCGCCGGACGACCGGCCGGCGGTCGCCAACGCGATCATGCAGGTCGTCGGCGGACTGTTGCACACCTTCCAGCGCCATCAGCAGCTCTGTCTGGCGCAGGGCATCGCGCAGCACACGCTCTGCCGTCGCCGGCGGGAATCCGCCGAGGAACTCCAGGGGCGGGCCCAGGCTTGTTTCCAGGAAGCCTGCCGCTTGTTCGAAGCGGCCATGGAGCTGAGTCGTCGCCACGACGGCGACGGACTGCGCCGCGCCTTGTGGGACAAGGCGACCGTCGGCCCGCCGGACGACTGGTCGCAGTGGTTCGAGGATCGGCAGCGGCTCGAGACCCAGCATGCACAGACGCTCGCCTTCCTTCGCGATTTCGAAAAGGCCCATCGGCGGCTCAACGAGGCCGAAGCGGCGCTGAACGAGTCCGGGCAGGGGCCGCACTCCATGGAGCGGGCCATCATCGAGCTGCACCGCGCCGACGTGCTGACGCACCAGGCGGTCGTGGAACAAGCGGCCGGGCAGCCGGACGCGTCGGGTCAAGCGATCGATTTTTCCGCGGGGTTGTCGCTCTTCGGTCGGTTTCGGGCGGGGTTGCTGCAACCCCTGAAGTCCCCCACGCTGACGCTCCCCACGCTGGTCGAGCATCTCAGGACCGTGACTGGGAAATTGGCCGGCGGCGCCGAGGCCGCTAACCGGGCGAGGGCGATCTTCGCGAAGTCGTTGTCGTTCGTGGACGACGCCTGGCAAACGCTGTCTCGTGCCGAGCCGGTGCTGCGTCCCAGCCGCAAGAACGTCTGGTGGACGACCTGGTTCTTCGAGTTGAAGTTGAAGCTGGTGGAACTGCGATTGTTTGCCACGCTGCCGGAATACGCCCTCGGCGACGATGCGCCGGGTACACCACCGCGGCTGCCCCAATTGGGGCTAGAATTCGCTCCCTACGGAACCCTCACGCTGCCCGAGCGGTTGCTCGATTCCACGCAGCGCATCGTGCGGCTCGATTTGTTCCGCATGGCGCGGGTGTTGGAGTCCTACGCGAATTGCCTGTTGGCGCTCGCGCTGAGCCGGGAGCTGGCCCCGCGGCCAACGGTTTCCTCCGACTCCGAGTCGTCCCACGGCATCGTCCTGCGACGCCGGCAGGAGGAAATGCGGGAGCGGCTGATCGAGGTGGGCAAGTCGTTCGACGAGCGCATCGTCCGCCGCGAGCGCTTGGACAAGGACTGGGAGGCCACGAAACTGGATGAGGCGGTGGCGGAATACGTCAAGTACGTGCGCCACCACGTCAGGGTCGTCGCGCGCCTGGCCAGCGAGGGTCTCGTCTCCGACGAGGCCTTCCGATCCTGAACTCACTTGAATGCCTGAGCCACAATGCCAAGAATAAGGTAATCGCCTGGTCCGCGCTGCTCTTCGCAATCTCCGCAAGTCTCGATGGACGCGCCTCAACCCCCAATCAACGATTCCGCGCTGGGCCAGCAGTTTGACCGACTCTGGGATGTCGGCCTGCCCCCGCCCGACGTCTTCGCTTTCCTCGGCAGGCACCCCCTGGCCAGCGCCCGAGAGCAAGCCAGCGTGCTCTTGATCGATCAGTTTCATCGCTCGCAGTTGGGTGAAGAGCTGCCACTGGAAGTGTATTTCGAACGGTTTCCTCAGGTCGCCGCCGATCCGGAGTTGGTGCTGGAGTTGCTCGTCTGCGAATACGAGTGTTTGCGGAGGCGCGGGAACGACCTGTGCGCGGAGCGCTACGTGGCTTGGTTCCCCGGCTTGTCCGCGGCCGAGCTGCATGCTCGCGTGCGCGAGCAAGCCGACCAGGCCGCCACCCGAACCAAGTTGACCATCACCGATACCCCGTATCCGCTGCCGGCCAAGACGACCGAGGCTGCTTCGTCCGTTCCTCCGGGCAGCGCACCCCCTGGCCTCGAATCCGGTTACGGCCCGCGCGTCCAGACCATCGGGCGTTATCTGATCCTGAAACCGCTTGGGGAAGGAGGCTTTGGCTGCGTCTACTTGGCGATGGATTTGGAGCTGGGCCGGCAAGTGGCCGTCAAGGTGCCTCATCCGAAGCGCATCGACCGCGCCAAGGGGGCGGAGCAGTTCTTGGCGGAAGCGCGCGTCGTCGCTCGGCTGGACCACCCGGGCATTGTGCCGGTGTATGACGTGGGCCGCACTGAGGACGGGCGGTGTTACATCGTTTCCAAGTACATCGCGGGCGACAACCTGGCGATCCACGTCGGCAGGACGCGTCCTTCGGTTGCCGATGCGGTCCGGCTCATCGCGACCATCGCCGAGTCGTTGCAATATGCTCATTCTCAAGGTCTGGTGCACCGGGATATCAAGCCCAGCAACATTCTGCTGGACGCCGAAGGGGCACCCTACCTGGCCGACTTTGGCGTGGCGCTGCGTGAAGAGGAGTTCGGCAGCGCGGCGTCGCGTTCGGCCGGCACGCCCTCGTACATGAGTCCGGAACAGGCGCGCGGCGAAGGACATCGGGTCGATGGTCGCTCCGACATTTTCAGCCTGGGGGTCGTCCTTTACGAGCTGCTCACCGGACACCGCCCTTTCCGCGGACCCGAGCCGAAGGAAATCCTGGAACAAATCAGGACCGTGGAGGTTCGACCGCCGCGGCAGTGGGATGAGTCGATCCCCCGGGAACTCGAGCGGATCTGCCTCAAGGCCCTTTCCAAGCGGGCTGCCGATCGCTACCTGACGGCCAAGGACCTGGCCGAGGACTTGCGGCACTTTCTGGCTGGCTCCGCTGAGGCAACGAGCCCTGCGTCGGATGCGGCCGGTGGGCGGACGGCGCGCGAGGAGTCTCGGATCGTCCCCAAGGGTCTCCGCTCGTTCGGCGCGGCGGACGCCGACTTCTTCCTGAAGCTTTTGCCCGGCCCGCGGGACCGCGAGGGCCTGCCCGAAAGCATTCGTTTTTGGAAGACGCGCATCGAAGCACGCGACGCGGAGGAACCGTTTTCGATCGGCCTGATCTACGGACCTTCCGGCTGTGGCAAGTCGTCGCTGGTCCAGGCTGGACTGTTGCCGCACTTGGCGGCCCACGTGCTGCCGGTGTTCGTGGAAGCCACCACTCAAGACACCGAGACCCGGCTCCTGAGCGGATTGCGCAGGGCTTGTCCGGGTCTTTCTCCGAACTTCAGCCTGAGCCAATCGCTGGCCGCCTTACGCCGGGGCGACTTCCTGCCGCCGGGACGCAAGGTGCTGATCGTGCTGGATCAGTTCGAACAATGGCTGCACGCCCAGTCCCAGCGGTCGGGCGCCGAGCTGATCGCCGCGCTGAGGCAATGCGATGGCACGCAGGTGCAGTGCCTGGTGCTGGTGCGCGACGATTTCTGGATGGCCATTACCGGCTTCTTCCAGGAGCTGGAAGTGCGGCTAGTGGAGGGTCGCAACAGCGCGGCGGTGGACCTCTTCGACCGCCGGCACTCGAGAAACGTGCTGGCCGAATTCGGCCGGGCGTTAGGCTGCCTACCCAGCGATTTGTCCCAGCTCAGCTCGGCACAATCGCAGTTTCTCGACGAAGTCGTGGAGGGCCTGCAGGCCGATGGCAAGGTGGTTTGCGTTCGCCTGGCGTTGTTGGTGGAGATGGTGAAGCACAAGGAGTGGACGCCAGCGACGCTCCGCGCTTTGGGCGGCGTTCAGGGCGTGGGAGTCAGCTTCCTCGAAGAGACCTTCGGCCTGGACGTGGCCCCACCCAAACATCGTCGGCTGCAAGGCGCCGCTCGAGCCGTTCTGCAAGCGCTGCTGCCGGAGGCGGGTATCGACATCCGCGGCCACGTCCAGTCGGTCGAACGACTGCGCCAAGTCTGTCAGGACCATTGCTCCCGCAAGGAGTTCGATGATTTGCTGCAGTTGCTGGACGGCGAATTGCGGCTCATTACTCCGGCGGACCCCGAGGGGCATGCTCCTGCCCAGGGGCAGGAAACAGGGCCCGAGCCAAACCGTTACTACCAACTGACGCACGACTTCCTCGTCAGCAGCATTCGCCAGTGGCTGACGCGCAAGCAGCGCGAAACGCGGCGTGGCCGGGCGGCCCTGCGGCTGACTGAACTGGCCGGGTATTGGAAGGCCAAGCCCGACCCGCGGCATCTGCCGGATTTGGGGGAGTTCCTGCGCATCCGGCTGCTCACGGAGTCGCGAAGCTGGACGGACTCGGAACGGCAGCTCATGCGCGTGGCCACCGTGCGCCACGGCAAGCGCGTGGGCATGGCCGCGGCATTCTTGTTGGCCCTGCTGGCCGTGGGCATGGTGATTCGCCATGGCCTGGCGGAAAACGCCGATGAACTCCGGGCCAACGAACTGGTCCGCAGACTCACCACCGTCCAGATCGCCGAGATTCCTGATCTGATCGTGGAGATGGCGCCGTATCGCCGCTGGGCCGATCCGAAGCTGCAGGCCCTCGTCCAAGACAGCTCTGCGCCTCCCGCACAGCGCTTGCGCGCCAGTTTGGCGCTGGTCGATCGCGACGCGGGGCAAGCGCCGTTTCTGGTCGATCAACTGCTGGGCAGCGGGCCGGAAGAGTTGGTGGTGATCCGGGACCGTTTGCTGCCGGCGTCGCCATCCAGCGCCG
>JBGQHD010000060.1:0-11574 GCA_041497795.1 Planctomycetia bacterium | reverse complement strand
TCGAACTTCGGCCGCGAACCGAGCGAGACGTTCGGCCCGGCCCGACGCGTCGCGCGGACGAGCCCGTCGTGCATCGCAGTGCACTTGCACTTCCCTCGTCATCACCCACGTCTGGCCATGTCGCTTGATACGCCCGTTGTGCTCTTGATCTATAACCGCCCGCACCTGACGAAGCTGGTGTTTGAGGCGATCAGGCAAGCGCGGCCAAAGAGCTTGTTTGTCGTCGCCGACGGACCGCGAGCTGACCGTCCCGGCGACGCCGCGCAGGTGGATGCCGCACGTTCGGTCATCCAAGCCATCGACTGGCCCTGCGACCTGCGGAGGGATTATGCACCCCGCAACCTGGGCTGCCGCGCCAGGGTATCCAGCGGCCTGAACTGGGTGTTCGATAACGTCGAGGAAGCTATCGTTCTGGAAGACGACTGTCTGCCGTCCGCGAGCTTCTTTCCGTTCTGCCGAGAGATCTTGGACCGCTATCGCGACGACCGCCGGATCATGGCGGTGTCGGGAATGTTCCCGCTGCCGAGATACAGGCTGCCTCAGTACAGCCATTTCTTTTCCAAGAACTTTTCCCCTTGGGGCTGGGCCACGTGGCGGCGGGCGTGGAAGCATTTCGACCTCGAGATGACCACCTGGCCCGAGTTTCAGGCCTCCGGCGCGATGCAGGAGCGGGCCGATACGCCGGCCGAGGCGGAGTATCGAGCCGCGGCCTTCGAGAACGCCTATCGTGGGCTGATCGACAGTTGGGCATTCCCCTGGTTCTATGCCTGCTGGAGCCAGTCGGGCCTGGTGGTCCGGCCCACGGTGAACCTCATCCGCAATCTTGGGTTCGGGCTCGGCGCCACCCATACGACGGCCGCCAACGATCCGTCGGCCGGCCTTTTGCTGCATGATCTGGGCCCGCTCGTCCATCCAACTTTGGTCGTGCGGGATAAGCAAACCGACATGGACTTGTTCCGCCTGCATTTGACCGCAGAGAGTCCAGCGGACATTCGTGCCGAGCCCGCCGGCGGCGCCCACGTGGAGGCCGGATGCGTGGACCTGCGGCTGCGATATTTGGAGGATCGCATCATCCGGCAGTATGCCGAGCTGAGCGCCAAGGAGGGAGTCATCCGTGGCTTGGTCCGCCGCCGGGCGCATCGTCCGGCGGAGATCGTGAAAAGAGCAATCAGGAAAGTAACCGGTCTGTGCTCCCGCGCCGGCGAGAGACAAATGCCTGGATCACCCGTCAGCGAAGCGCGTGTGGTTCGAGCGCCGGCCGACCCGTGTTGCTCTTCGCCTAACTTACATTCGCCTGTCTTACGCATTGTGCTAGGCGCGGGAGACTCGAGCTTTGAAGGGTGGCAATCCACCGATCGAAGCACACTCGACGTGCTCCGCCGCGCCGACTTTGCCCGCTGCTGCCAGACGGAGACTTGCGAGGCCTTCTTAGCAGAGCACGTGTGGGAGCACCTCACGGACCAGGAAGGGGACATCGCACTGCGCAATTGTTTCGAGTTTCTGAAGCCGGGCGGCCGGCTGCGGTTGGCCGTCCCCGATGCCTGCCATCCCGACCCGGCCTATCAGGAGTGGGTCCGGCCGGGAGGAACCGGCCCCGGAGCGGACGATCATCACGCCTTCTACAACTACGCGACGTTGGCCGAGAAGCTAACGAAAGCCGGCTTTGAGGCAGTGCCGCTGGAGTATTGGGATGAGCGGGGTCGCTTTCACTATCGGCCCTGGGTCTGGGCCGATGGTCCCATCCGCCGCTCTTGCCGCCACGACGCCCGCAACCAGTCGCGACCGTACAGTTACACCTCACTGATCGTGGACGCCATGAAGCCGGTGGCGGACCGGTATGGACGACCAGGGGACAGCTCACTCCCCGCGCATTCACATAAGTTAAGTGCCCGGCTTGAGCTTGCCGCCTCGTCGGCCTTTCCACTACGGAGCTAGACGATGGTTGCCGTCCTGATCGGCTTGCTGCTCATGTCGCTGCAAGTCGTCCTGGGTTGGATTGGGCCGGGCTTGCTGCTGGAATTGCGCTGCAGCCCCTGGCGGCGAGAGCCGACGTCTTTATCGGCGCTATTGAGCCGGGCCGCCGCTCTGGGAGCGCTCTACCTGACGGGGCAGTTCTTCCTGGCCATGCTGGCGATGAGCCTTCTGGGCGTGCCTCCCCTCGTGACGGTGGCCGTCAAGTATGCGGTCGATCTCGTGCTGCTGGTCGTCTTGCTCAGCCGGGCTAGGCAAGACCTTAAGCAGGTATTCCAGAAGATGGCAGCAGCCTGCCGCGACCCGGCCACCGTGGTCCTTGTCACGTTGGCCGTGGCCTACGGCGCAATGGCCACCTATCGCTGCCCCTATGCCCTCGACAACGCCGCGCTGGGTTGGACCAACCGACTTGTCGCCGGGGAGGCGATGCCGTGGATCGACTCACAGGGGTCGCCGGCTTACATCGGGCTCTTGTTCTTTCCTTGTCAGCTCGTCGCGCGCTGGATTCCCGGCCCAACGATGGCCGCCACGCTGAAGCTGCCATTGTGCCTGTTGGCCGCGCTGGCCGTGCGCCGGCTGACGGGCCAACTGTCGCTCCGGCAACCGGGACTGGCGGCCTTGGCGTATTTCATCATCCTGTCGCTGAGTTTCTTTGGCCTCTACGGCCTGTTCGAGACGGCCAAGGAGACCGTGTTCGGGATCACTTTTCTGATGCTGTACGTTGCCGAACTGATCGACGACGGCGGGCGGCCCGATAGCTGGGCCTCCCGAGCGGGGCTGATGTTATCCGCCGCCTTTGGCTTCGGCGCCGTGACGATCCCTTACGCGCTGGTCTTCACGGCGGCCTTCCTGTGGTTCGCTTTAGGGAAGGTCAAGCCCTTTGACTTCACCTGGCGGTTGCTGGCTTGGACGGCGCTGCCGCTGGTCCCTTCGATCAGCGCCATGACCAAGCTGCCGCTTTGGCTGGCGTCGCTGCTGGTCGGCACGGTGGGCATCGCGTGCTTTGCGCTGCGGAGACTCCCCGCCGCTGATGGTCAGCCCTCCGCTTCAGCCTGGCGACTGCGCACCGCTCCGCTGTTGCTGCTGGGCGTGATGTTGGGCGTTTATCTCGCGCTGCCGGTGAAATACACCGTCTCGTATCCTCCGTTGGACGGCCAGACAACTTTCGCGGATTTGCTGTTCCGCCTCGGCGGCATCCGCAGAGAGGTCGTCGCCGCCGGACTGGTCGGCCTGCTGCTGGTTTTTATGGATCGGCGCTACGCCCGAAACCCGGCCCTGTTGGCGTTCGCCGTGTTTCCTTTCGCGGCACTGCTGCCGACCTTGGTGGCGGCTCATCTCCAGCAATTCCGACTTCCGTTTCACCCCCAGCACCTTTGGGACCTGGCCAAAGACATTCCCAACTGGTGTTATGGGTTCTACTTTGGGCTGCTGGCGCTGGTTGTCGTGGATTCTCTCTCGCGGCAATGTGCCTCCTGGCAAAGCCGGCTGGGCGCGGGGTGGCCCTGGCTGCACGCCGCTTCCCTACCCATGCTGATGGCCCTCGTCATTCTTGGGTCCAAGGCCGTGAAGTCGAATCATCCGCGCCTCGTCGCGCCGGCCCACTTTACGCGTATCGGAGGCCACCAAGACGCCGATCTGGCCGAAGTGCTCGAGCGGCTCACGCGGCCGGAGTATCCGTCGCCACGGTCCGGCTTGAACGCCAATCAGGCCGAAACCGTGCTCGTCTCCAAGACCTCAGCGGTCAACGGCCGACGGCATGAACTCAGGATGTATGGCATCCGGGTCAGGCCGGATTTCGACCTCTCCGATGCGGCGCAGGTCGCGTCGTTGGCCACCGCGCTGCCGGCGCGACTGGTGGCTCGGCGGGACGAAGTGCTGGCGCCGGCGGAGTCCGGCGCGTGGCCGTTCACGGTTGAGGAGATCGAACAAGTCACTTCCACGGATTCGATCTTCCTGATTCGCGCGCCATCGTCCCCGGAAGCCCCCATCGTCGCGGGGGCCGTCATCCCACGAGGGCGACTCGATCGCTGACGCGGTGGCTGGCCGGGGTCGCGGGCGCGCGGCCGTTCTCGGCGCTCGCGGTCGTGGGCGGGAGGTATGCCGCCAGCGTCTCGTCCGGATCGCCGAACATCCGCACGCGGCCCTGCTCCAGCAGCAGCACCTTGTTGCACAGTTTGCGCACGGCCGCCATGTTGTGGCTGACGAACAGAATGGTCCGACCTTGCTCCGCGGCCTCGTCCATGCGACTCAAACACTTCTTCTGAAATTCCGCGTCCCCCACGGCGAGCACCTCGTCCATCAGCAACACCTCCGACTCCAAATGGGCGGCGACCGCGAACGCCAGTCGCATGTACATGCCGCTGGAATACTTCTTGACCGCAGTGTCGAGGAATCGCTCGACCTCGGCGAAGGCGACGATCTCGTCGAATCGGCGATCGATCTGCGATTTCTTCATGCCCAGCAAGGCGCCGTTGAGGTAGATGTTCTCGCGGCCGCTCAGGTCGGGATGGAAGCCGGTGCCCACCTCCAGCAGCGAGCCCACGCGGCCGCGGATTTCAGCGCGACCGGTGGTGGGGTCGGTGATCCGCGACAAGATGCGCAGCAGCGTGGACTTGCCCGATCCATTGCCCCCGATGATGCCCAGCCGGTCGCCGCGCGCTACGTCAAAAGACACATCGCCAAGTGCCCAGAGGGTCGTCGGATCAGACTCCGCGTCTTGCCCGGCACGGCGCCAGCGGCACGTGGCCGCCTGCATGATGGCCTCGCGGAAAGTCTCCGCCCGCTGGTGCGGTGCGCCGATCTGATACCTCTTCGACAAGCGGAAAACGCGGATCGCGTGTGCTGGCATGGGCTCCTCCGTGGCCGTCGGCTGGCCCCCGGCTGGAAGGTTGCCAAGGGAAGCGTCGCCGAGGCTGCTTGAATCTAGAGGTCGTCCGCAAAGCTGCGTTCCAGGCGGCGGAAGATCCTGGTACCCGCCGCGAACACCACAACACTCACCGAGCAAGACAAGAGCAGCAGTCGCCAATTCCAGGCCGGATCGCTGCCCAGCACGGCAAAGCGGAAGCCGCCCACCAGGCCCACCAGGGGGTTAAGTCCCATCAGCCACTGCCCCCGCTCCGGCAACAGACCCAGCGGATAAACGATGCAAGAACTGTAGAACCAAAGCTGAAGCGCGAAGGGCACGACGTGGCGAAAATCGCGGTAGCGGACCGTCAAAGCCGAAAGGGCCGCCCCCACGCCGAGGGCCAACAGCAGCACAAAGAACAGGATCAGCGGCAGGACGATCAGGCGCCAAGACGGCCATAAGCCCCACCAAGGCATCATCCCCGCGAGCAACAGCAGCGACACGCCCAGATCGACCAGACCCGGTCCCACCGCCGCGAAAGGAGCGACCAGGCGGCAGAAGTAAACCTTCGTAAAGAGATTCTGATTGTTCGTGATGCTCGCCATGGCGGCGGACACGGCCGTCGAGAAGTACAGCCAGGGAAGCATGCCAGCGAACACAAACAGAGAATACGGAACGTCCACCGTAAGGGAATTGAACCCAGCGAAGCGTCCGAAAAGGACGCTGAAGACGGTCATCGTCATTAGCGGTTGCAGCAACGCCCACAGCACGCCCAGCGCGGTCTGACGATAGCGGACCTTGATGTCGCGCCGGACGAGAAAGTAGAGCAGGTCTCGATAGGCCCACACTTCCCGCAGGCGAATCCGCGGGCGCGACGGCGTCGGTTCGATCACGAGCAGCTCACCGCAGGGAGCCCAGAGCGGTGTTGCCGCCCTGGGCTGCACCAGTCGCAAGCATTCGGTGGATGTGGTCGTCTCACTCATGGTCGGATCGTGCGGCGACGCGCCGTGCTAGCTGGCGACATGGACAGCAACGCGCTGGCTGACGCGGGCTGACATTACGCACCGCTCAGCCTCTTCTCGACAGACGCTTGTGCAACGCTAAAACCAAAGCCCGCCTCGCAGCTCAGCCGACGCGGCGCAGGTCGGCGGGCCCTCGCCGAAAGCCGCCAGAGCCGCCATTTGAGCCGCCATTGACCGGTCCTAACGAGCTGCCGTAACCAATACCCGACCGCGACCAGGTTCGCCGGGTGGATCGTCCGCAAGGCAGCCATCACTCGACCGAGCCAACTGTGGCCGCACAGCATCCCGCGGAGCTGCCACTCGGCGCGAAAATACCTTGCCACGGCTTTTGGCGGCGCGTCCTCGCGCCAGTCGGCCGATGCCAGCAGCCGGTCCAGGCGATCGTCCACGAACTGTTGGGCTTCGTGGAAGGTCATGTCGGTCCGCCGCATGCACAGCATGCAGAGCTTCTGCGCATAACGCCTGGCGAACTGCATCCGGTTGCCCTGGCGCCACTGAACAGCCAGCTCTTCGGGCACGAACTCGTGCCACAGGGCCGTGGTTTGGCCGTGCGGGTGAATGCGAAACGCCGACCAGGCCTGCCGCACGTAACGGCAGGGCCCGCCCGCCCTCACGATGCGCAGGAACAGGTCGTAGTCAAAGGTCTTGGAAAGCCGCGGGTCCAGCCCGCCGACCCGCTCGTACCAGCTCCGACGCACAAAGGTGCTCGGCTGGACAAACACGTTGCACTCCTCGAGCAGAGCAGGCTGAATCGGCAGCGACGCAAAGGGCGCTGTGGCCGTGCCGTGTTCATCGACGAAGATTCCCTCCCCGTGAACGATGGCCACGTCCGGGTTCGCGACGAACTCCTCCGCGACCCGCCGGATCGCGCCGGGCAAGAGAAAGTCGTCCGAATTGACCCAACCCAGAATTTCCTCGTCACCGGCCTGAAACGCTTCGGCGATAGCGGCCGTCTGCCCCCCATCGGGGCGACTGCGCCATTGATACGGCGGAAGCAGGCGCCGCAGGACATCGACGGTGCCGTCCGTTGAACCGCCGTCGGCAACGAAGTAGGTCAGCCCAGGGTAATCTTGGCCCAGCACGCTGCGGATCGTCTGTTCGATAAACCGTCCGTGCTGATAGCTGGGGGTGACCAGGCGGATCGTCAGGTGTGACATAGGGCTGCGCGCGGGCTCCATCAAGCGGCCGCTCGCACCACGCCCGGCTGCTGGGCCTGGAACCAACGAATGGTCTCGTGGAGACCCTCGAGCAAGCTGGTCTCGGCCTGAAATCCGAATTCCCGCTCGGCCCGGCTGACATCCAAGCAGCGTCGGGGCTGCCCATTGGGCATGGCGGCGTCCCAACGTATTTCGCGTCGAAAACCGCACAGCTCGCAGATCAGCCCCGCCAGGTCGCGGATGGTGATCTCGCAGCCGGTCCCCAGGTTCACCGGCTCCCCCTGGTCATAGTGCTCGGTGGCCAGCGCAATGCCGCGGGCCGCGTCGCGGACGAAGAGAAACTCGCGTGACGCCGCCCCGTGGCCCCAGGCGACCAGATGGCTTTGTTCCATGTCGCGCGCTTCACACGCCTTGCGGATCAGGGCGGGAATGACATGGCTGGTCTGGGGATCAAAGTTGTCGCCGGGGCCGTACAAATTGGCCGGCAAGAGGCTGATGGCGTTGAACCCGTACTGCGCCCGATAGGCCTGGCCTTGGACGATCAGCATCTTCTTGGCCAAGCCGTAGGGGGCGTTGGTTTCCTCCGGATAGCCGTTCCACAGATCGTCCTCGCGGAAGGGAATCGGCGTGTGTTTGGGGTAGGCACAGATGGTGCCGATGGTCACGAACTTTTGCACTCCGCGCAGCCGTGCTTCCTCCATCAGTTGCAGGCCCATGATCGCGTTGTCGTAGAAGAACTGTCCGGGCCTGTCCCGGTTGGCGCCGATGCCTCCTACCAGCGCGGCGGCATGGATCACGACCTGCGGACGTGCGAGATCCAGCATGGCTTGCACGTCCTCTTTGCTGCGCAGATCGAACTTCGCCCGGCGAGGAGCGACCACGGACTGCGGCTCAAAGCGCTGCAATTCCCGGCAGATCCATCGGCCTAGGAAGCCGCTTCCGCCGGTCACTAGCACGCGCTTCCCACGCAGAAAGCTGCTCGAGCGCATACGCTGGGTTCCGGCGACGATGATCGGTCTTCGAAAGCTAGGGGGGGAGATGAATACCAGTCGCTCCAGGGCCGGACAAGATCATCTGTGCAACCGTCCGCGTGCCGTCCGAGCAACTACCCTGGTCGCGTCCCGGGAGGTTGGATAGGGTGCCGCCTTGTAATCGGCACACTGCGCCCCATTGGCAGTGCTGGCAGCGCGATAGAGCGCCCGCAGCCGAGCTGTTTGGCCGCTCGGGAGACGTCCATGGCCAAGATCGTCATCGTCGTCCCGTGCTACAACGAGGCGCAGCGCCTGGACGCGGATCGTTATTGCGACTTTCTTCGGCGGTCCCAGGAAACACAGCTCTGCCTGGTCAACGACGGCAGCACGGACGGCACCGCCGAGGTGCTTTCCTGCTTGCAGCGCCGCTTGCCGGGTCGCTGCCACGTGCGGCATCTGCCGCGCAATACGGGCAAAGCCGAGGCGGTCCGGCAGGGAATGCTGACTGCTTTCGGGCAGCGACCCGACTTCGTTGGCTATTGGGACGCGGACTTGGCCACTCCGTTGGAGGCCGTCCCCCAGTTGGCAGAGGCCCTGCGCCGGCGGCCTTGCGTCCAAGTGGCCATGGGTAGCCGCGTGGCCCTGCTGGGCCGGCGCATCGAGCGGCGTTGGCAGCGGCGCGTGGCAGGTCGCGTCTTCGCCACCGCGGCCGCTTGGGTGCTGAACGTCCCCGTCTACGACACGCAGTGCGGGGCAAAGCTCTTCCGTGCGGGACCGGACGTGGAAGCGGTGTTTCAGCGGCCATTTGGATCGCGCTGGGTTTTCGACGTGGAGATCCTCGCGCGTCTGGCCGGGCGCCAACCCGCCGGAGGGCTAGCGGACGCAGCCTATGAGGTGCCGCTTGACGAGTGGCGGGACGTCGCCGGGTCGAAGCTGCGCGCCAGGGATTTCCTGCGATCCGTGGGGGAGTTGTGGGTGATCCATCGCGCCTATGCCGTGCGGCGGTTGCAGCGGCGCGCACGGAAAGCATCGTCCCTTCACATCCCGGCGCCGATCTCCTCGCCCGGGCAAGAAATCGAGAAGGCGGCCTAGCCTGGCGCGCGACCCAGGCGGGCACGTGTGAACGTCCAACATCGAACGACGGGCTGTGCGATCCTGCTCTTTTGGATATTTCTTGTCCGGCCTCCCGGCTCTTGCGCCCTCTTGGTGTAGAGCCGTCAAACTTGTTCCAGCCAACGGAGGAACCTAGAATCGAACACCCACTTCCTATTGCTTGAGCGTCTTTCGCGAGCTTTCTCGCCATGACCGAGATCGGGGGCTTGCCTTCGTCGGACCTGCCTTTTGACGAAATCTATGCGGCGGTCCAACGCGGCGACCTGGCGGCCCAGGAGCTGGCCGTGCGACGCGTGCTGCCCCTGGTGGTCGTGGCGATTCAGCGGCGCTTCCGCGGTCTGTCGGCCATCGATCCGGACGATGCGGCGCTGTCGGCGTTTCGCACGATCCTGCGGCGGGGCTGGGAGTTCTGCCAGGGCGAGGAGCGAATCGACCCCTCCTCCTGGGACCAACTGGCGGCCCTGTGCGTGCGTTTCGCCTATAACAAGGCCCGCACGGCCTTTCGCCAGCACCGGCGGCGGAAGGATTCGCACGGGGCCGAAGAGCTTGGGGCGGGCATGCAGGAGCTTCCGGCGGACACGGAACTGCCCGAGAATGAGGCGATCCGAAATGAGATGCTGAGCCAGGTCCAGGCGGTGATGGAGCAGATCAGTGAGGCACTCGACGTCCGTGAACGGGAGATTCTGCGCGGCAAGTTGGACGGCGAATCCTCGCGGCAAATCCAGCAGCGATTGGTGGCACAAGACATATTCCTCACCGAGAGCGGCATCGACAAACGGTGGCGGCGAAAGGTCCTGCCCAAACTGCGTGAGCTGTTGAGCGATGGCTATGACGCATGAATCGACCCACTCGCCGACGGCAACCGATGCGGACACCGCCACCGATTCGCCCACGCCCACCGCAGCGGGAATGCCTGACCACTCTGCCGACGGGCCGGCCGCTGACTGGCGATCCGTTCTGGATGATCTGCTGTGCGCCTTCGAAGACGAATGGTCGGCCGTCCCGCAGCTTTCCGTCGAGGATTTCGTCGCCGCGCGGCTGCCGCCCGAGACCGGCGAGGTGCAGCGCTTCGTGGCGGTGGCCGAACTGGCCAAGGCGGAGTTCGAGTTGGCTCTCGCCAAGAACGGGGATCAGCGGGCCAACGAGTGGCTGGAAAAGTACGAGCCGCTCCGCGCCTTGCCGGCCATCGCCGCCGAGCTGTTCGTCGCCGAGTACCAAGGTAGGTGCCGCGAGCCGAGCGGCACCGGGTCCGGCTCGGCTCGCCGGACCTACTCGCTGGCCGAGTTCCTGAGCCAGGTGCCCCACGAGCTGCGCGACTCGGTCGCGGCCCGGCTGACGCAGCATTCGCGGTACACCTTCGACAAGCAGGTGGGCGCAGGCGGCCAGGGCGAAGTCTGGGAAGGCGTCGATCGCGAGTTGGAGCGCCCCGTCGCCGTGAAGGTGCTGCGGGCTAATTCGCGGCACTTCGCCGAAGCGCGGCAACGGCTCGTCTCGGAGGCCCGTGTCACCAGCCAATTGGAACACCCGGGCGTGGTCCCGGTTTACGGGCTGGAAGAGCACTCCGCCGACGGCCGGCCCCGCTATGCCATGCGCTACGTGCGCGGCGAGACTCTGACGCGGCGGATCAGAAAGTACCACGAATTGCGGTGTGCCGGCTCGGCTCGGCCCGCTTCGGACCGTTCGGGCGTCTCTCTCCCATGTCCCGATCGTCCCGAAGCGGCCGATGCCGAGCTGCGGCTGAAGTTCCGCGGGCTGCTGGTGAACTTCATCGCGGTTTGCAAGACGGTCGCCTTCGCCCACGCCCATCCCCAGACGTTCATCCACCGCGACCTGAAGCCGGACAACGTGATGGTCGGCGAGTTCGGCGAGACGATCGTCATGGACTGGGGGCTGGCCCGGCCGCTGAGCGAGCTGGCCCGCGAACCCAGGGCCCCCCAACGCCCCAAGGCGGTCCCCTCGGCAACGGATACCACGTCCGACACGGCGGCGGACTCCTCAAACCCCACGGCGAGTGGCGCCGTGCGAGACGACCTGCAGTCCGAAACGACTCGCATCTACGACGGCGCCCAGCCGCCGGATTTCGCCGTCTGGCATGGCGAGACGGCTCCGACCGACAAGCCGTTTCGCACGCACGACGGCGTGCTCGTGGGCACGCCAGCCTACATGAGTCCCGAGCAGGCCGGGGCCAGTTTTCCCCTCGGCACGCACACCGACGTCTTCGGCCTGGGCGCGATTCTGCACTACATTTTGGCGAATCGACCACCTCACCAGGCCAGGCCGGACGAATCGTTGAACGAGGTGTTCCGTCGCATCCAATCGGAGGGGGTTCCTTTCGTCGGCACGGCGGCGGGAAGCCCCGCTCCGCTGGCCGCGATTTGCGACAAGGCGCTGGCCTTCGCGCCGCACGACCGTTACGCCTCAGCGGCGGAGCTGGCCGAGGAGGTGGAGCGGTTTTTGGCGGACGAGCCCGTGGCCGCCTACCCCGAGTCGGTGGG